>DASRBR010000527.1:0-7730 GCA_035653495.1 Verrucomicrobiia bacterium | reverse complement strand
GCAGGAACGCCAGCGCAAACAGCATCGGCGTGTTGAACCGGATGGATCCGCCCCAAAGTGACAGGAAAAGGCAGGTCAAAATGATGACCGACGGAATTGAGATAATCATCGTCGTGGTCTGGAAGAACGTGCTGATCTTTGTGCCCATGCCGGTCAGATACATGTGATGGGCCCAGACGATGAAGGACATGAAACCAATCACCAGCACCGAATAAACCAGTGATTTGTAACCCCAAATCGGCTTGCGGGTGTTGTTGGCGATGATTTCACAAACAATTCCCATCGCCGGCAAAATCAACACATAAACTTCAGGATGGCCAAGGAACCAGAACAAATGCTGCCACAGCAACGGACTTCCACCACCGCTAATATGGGCGATGCCGCTGGCTTGCAATCCTGTCGGGAGGAAGAAACTGGTATGCGCGACTTTATCCATCAATTGCATGATGCCCGCCGCTTCCAACGGAGGAAATGCGAGCAGCAACAGAAAGCCGGTCACAAATTGAGCCCAGACGAAAAATGGCAGGCGCATCCAGGTCATTCCGGGCGCGCGCAACTGGATGATGGTGGCAAGAAAGTTCACCGCACCCAAAAGCGATGAGGTGATCAGAAAAATCATCCCGATGAGCCAGAATATCTGCCCGTAACCGGGGATGGCTGTTGCCAACGGAGAATAGGATGTCCAGCCCGCCTGCGCCGCGCCACCCGGCATGAAAAAGCTCATGAGCATGATGATGCCACCCACCACATAAGCCTGATAGCTGGCCATGTTGATGCGGGGAAAGGCCATATCGGGCGCGCCAATTTGCAGCGGCACAACGAAATTGCCGAATGCCGCGAACGCGAGCGGCACGATGCCCAAAAACACCATGATCGTCCCATGCATCGCGCCAAAGGAGTTATACAAATCCGCGCTTACGATGCCGCCCTTCGCTTGCTCCGGCAGGATGGTTGCGAGCAAATGACCGACGACCGGTACAACTTGATTCGGATGCGCGATGGACCAGCGCATGATCATCATCAGGCAAAAGCCGAACAGCAGGAACAGCAATGCGGTGAGGCCGTATTGGATGCCGATGACTTTGTGGTCGGTGGAAAAAATGTATTTGCGGAGGAAACCCAGTTCCTCGTGGTGCTCTTCATGGGCGCCGGTGTGCGGAATTGCGTGCGTGGTGGATGCCTGCATATTTGTGATTTGAATTACTTGTTCAGCTTCCCGCTCACTATTAATTGTGCTAACTCTGCCATATTATGCGCGCTTAAAATAACTTTTCTTTGTCTTGAGTGTCAACGGCGGAATGCTGAAATCAGTTTAATTAATTTTGTCCAGAACCATTGTTCCTAACAAAAGAGGCAGATACAAAATCGAGACGAAAAAAAGCTGGCGCGCGCGCGGAATCGTGAGATGCCGCGAGAATTGGATCGCGAACCAAAGGTAAACCAAGCCGAGGATGATCGCGCCGCACAAATACACCGGGCCGGCCAGATGGAAAAGAAACGGGCACAAACTCACCGGCAGCAAACCCAGCGTATGGCTGACGGCCTGGCGTCCGGTCCGTTCGCCTTTGGGATCCACCACCGGCAGCATCATGTAACCGGCTTTCGCGTAGTCTTCGCGGTAAATCCATGCGATTGCGAAAAAGTGCGGCAGTTGCCAGAAGAAAAGGATGGCAAACAAGGCCCAACCGCCCTGGCTGATGTGGCCGCGTGCAGCGGTCCAGCCCATCAATGGCGGCAATGCGCCAGGAATCGCGCCAATGATGGTGTTGAGGGTCGTCTTGCGTTTGAGCGGTGTGTAAATGAAAAGGTAGCTGGCCAATGTGATCGCACCGAGCAGGCTCGTGAGAAGATTTACCGCGATAGCCAAATAAATCAGCCCGATGCCGCCGAACGCGCCGCCTAAAATGAGCACGGTCGCCGGCTGCATCCGTCCTGACGGCAACGGACGGTTTTCCGTGCGGCGCATCATGGCGTCGTAATCGCGTTCCAACAATTGGTTCAACGCCGCCGCGCCGCTGGCGACGAGGGCGGTGCCAAGCATGGTGTGCAGCAGCAACAACCAATCCATCGCGCCGGAATCGCCGACATAAAAACCGACGAGCGTTGTCACCAGGACGAGAAAGGTGAGCCGCGCCTTGATGAGATCGGAGAACACCGCGAACCTGGTCTTTTCGACGATTTCGGACTCGGTCAACGGTTGTGCCGTGGCTTTCAAATTCACTTTTTCAATTATTTTGCGCTCGTCGCGACTGGCTTGCCGGCGAGCACCGTGGAAGATGCTGTTTCGGCTCGCTGGATGGCTGCAACGCGAACGGGGATTAAAACGCGGAAGGCAACGATGGTCAAGAGCGCTCCAAGCACCAGGGACAACGCGCCGGTCATGACATGGGCCGTGGCAATGTCAGCCGCCTTGTTCGACCAGATTGTGGCTGCGCCCAAAATGATTTGGAAAAAAATCAGTCCAAGCCAAAGGACCGAGAATTTCGACAATGGATGGCGCGAGCCGAGATTTCGCCGGGCCTTCCAGGCGGTCACGGCCACTGCGCAGAAAATGAACAGCGCGACGATGCGATGGACCATTTGCAGGATGATTTGAAATGCGGTGATCGGATTGGTTTCTTCAACATCCAAACGATGCTGGTTGTAGGACCGCACGGACGCCGGGTCGGTGGGCGGCCAAAGTTTATGATAGGCGAGAGGAAAATCCGGAATGGATAGACCGGCATGTTGATGGCGCATGGTCGCGCCCAGCATCAACTGCGCGAAAATCAGCAACGTGCCGAAAATTAACAGCCGCCTCAACCCGCCTCGATCTGTCAACTGCGGAACTTTTTCGCCAAGATTTTGCCACCAGCGGCTTGTGAAAAGCGCAATGGCACAGAGAAGCACGAAAAAAAACTGGGCGAGCAATGCATGAAATATGCCGATTGCATCCTTGATTAAAACCACTCGCAACCCCCCAAGCAACCCTTGAACCTGAACTAAAACAAAAACAATCCAGCCCAAGGCAACAAGACTGCCCGGGGCTGGTTTATTCCGAATCAAAACAAGTCCTGCGAGCAAGACAACAACTCCGACTCCCCAAAGAAAGTGTCCGGTGCCGCGCAAATTGGGCGCTAGCCATAACAAAGCGCAACCAGCAACGATTTCTAATGCGCCAACAAACACCAACGGTTTGCACGACGGCCTTCCACCAAGCCACCGGGTCAGGATAACGACCAGCACGCCTACGATTGTTCCCATTAGCCGATGCGTGTGCTCATACATGATTCCGCCGACCCATTGCGACATGGGAAACCGAAACATGTTGTAGCCGTAAGTCGTCGGCCAGTCGGGGACCGACATACCGACATTGTGGCTGGTGACCAAACCGCCGAGACCAACCAATGCAAACGTCGCAATGGCCGTGAGAACAGCAAAGCGATGCAGCCAGGGGTTGGAAACCGAACGAGTCATTTGCGAAAACTACATTACAACTGGTGAACAAAAAAGCAAACCGCCGCGGCTTTGGTTGCCGCAGCGGCGCTCGAATTCAAAATCATTATTTCGGAAGGTCAATGGTGAAATCCACGACAGTGCCATCGGGCTTGACCTCAATTTCCTTCTCGACAGGCTTGTTGCCATTCGCCTTGCGATGGGCCGCTGCAATGGTGTACTTGCCGGGAGGAACGTCCTTGATGGTGTATTTGCCGTCCTTGTCGGTCACGGCGAAATAAGGATTATCCACGACCGTCACGTAAGCGAACATCCAGGGATGAACGTCGCATTTGAACCGGAGGAAATTTTCCTCTTTGGGAAAACTGATCGTGATGTCAGGCGCGCCCGGAGCTTGGGCCTTGTTGGCCGGCTTGTTGCCGTCCTGTGTCGGAATGACATCAACATTGTGGAACACTGGATCGGAGTTTTTGATCACGATCTTCTGGCCGGTTTGAACCGCCGCAATGTAAGGGATGTATTCGCAGCCTTTCTGGTCAAGAACCAGCGGCGCGGCGGAGTCACCGGTGGATTTGCTCACGTTCTTGAGGCAGACCACGACGTCTTTGAGACCATTGTTGGCTCCGACGACATAGAACTGCGTTTTGACTGGTTCCGGATGCTGCTTGGAACAATCGGCAATGGCGCTCATGTCGATGATTTTTTCTTCAGGCGGAGTGCCATTCAATGTGACAGTGCCGGTGATGTCCGCGGCGCTTGCCGCACTTAATCCGGCGACCAATGCCGGGATAACCAAAAAGCGAGGATGTATTTTCATATAGAATATGGTTCCTAAAAACCGGGGCAAAATAACATTCACTTATCCTGCCTGCAAGAGGTTAGTGAAAAATTTCACAAGTGACAATTGGCCATGACGAGGGCCATTTCCAATGCAGTTTGCGCGGCCTCGGCGCCGCGATTGAATTTTTTATCGAGGCAACGCACGCGCGCCTGTTCTTCATTTTCCAACAGCAGCACCTCGTGAATCACGGGGATTTGGTGCTGCAACGAAATTGTCATGAGTGCGTCGCTCACCGCGCGGCCGATATGTTCCGCATGGACGGTCTGGCCGCGCAAAATGACGCCTAGGCAAATGATGGCCGAAATTTGTTTCTCGCGCGAAGTGGCTTCGTCATTATTCGCAATTTTCGCGGCAACGACTGGAATTTCAAACGCGCCGGGCACGCGAACGATCTTCAAACGCGACACGCCCGCGTCTTTCAATGTGGCTTGGGCCGCCGCGATCATCGCGTCCACATAACGGGCGTTGTATTTGGAGGCGATGATGACAAAGCGTCCCGCGCCGGCCTCAAATTTTTTTGCTTTGTTGGATCTAAGCATTTGTTTTGGGAATGCCGCTCTTCGCGCACAATTCGATGACGTGCCCGTCCGGGTCCGCAAGAAAAATCTGTCCTGCGCCATCGGGCCGCAGCTTGCGCGGGGAATGTTGAAAACCGATTTTCTCGAAATGCCGCTCCCAGCCGGCCAAATCGTCCGTCTCCAGCGCGAAATGATTTCCGCGGTTGTGTGAAAACACCGCCTGGTTGCGTCCGCCAATGAGATGCAATTCCTGGTTTGCACCGAGCCGAAACCATGCGCCAGGAAAATCAAAAGCTGGACGCGGCAATGATTGCGCCAGCAGCACCTCGGAATAAAACCGGCAGCTCGCCTCCAAATCTTTTACGTGGATGGCCACATGGTCCAGTGCGAGAATTTTCATATCAATGAACCCTAAGATCCATACCTTGCGATAAAAGCCGACGGTCTTAAAATTTCAATGCCAAAAGGCTTCTGCAGATCAAGGAGATCTGCATCTTTTGATATGATGACCTTCGCGCCAGCCGCCAAGGCGCAGGCAAAAAAAATGTCATCATCCGCATCGCGACTGCGCCGTTTGCCCAGTGGGACTGGAGTAAAGCAAACAGCTTGTTCCCGTACCCAATCGAACAACGGTCGCCAAATCATGCCCTTGTAGCTTCCCGCGCCCCTCCGCCATGCGTTTGGCCACGCTCGAATATTCGGAAAGGATTTCGGCTGTCACTGCCAGACGAAAGCGACGTTTCGCAAGAAGCACAAAAACCTCCCATGAAACGCCTGATCGCAAACCAACCGCGGAAATGAAAACGTTTGTATCAATGACGACGTTTATTGGCTCTAATGCGGCGACCATCGAAAAATTGCAGAGTTATTTGCGCGAACGCCGTTCAGCCCGATACTTTCGCACTGCCTCCCGGATTTCGTTCAGCGATTTTTCGTTTTCCTCAACGAACACTCCGCTTTTATCCATTTCCTTGAATATTTGCCCCAGTTTAATTTCTTCAGGGGTTGGCAAATCATAAGGCGCAATCATCACATGATTTCCGCCGCGCGGAATCACCACCGGCTCACGGGTTTTGATGACCTGGTCAATCACGCGCCCAAGTTTGGCTTTTGCCCCGCTGACGCTTAAAACTTTCACTGTCCAAAAATGGACCATTTTCAGACCAATGTCAATTGTTCACAACAAATGGCCAAGCTTCTCCCGTTTGGTTTTCAGATAACGTTCGTTGTGCGGATTGGGCCGGATCTTGATCGGGATTTGCTCGACGATCTCCAACCCGTAACCTTCCAGGCCGACGACTTTCTTCGGATTGTTCGTGAGCAAACGGATGCGCTTGATGCCGAGGTCGGCAAGGATTTGCGCCCCCAAACCGTACTCGCGCAGGTCCATGCCGTAGCCCAATTTTTTGTTGGCCTCGACCGTGTCGTAACCCTGTTCCTGCAATTTATAGGCGCGGATTTTTGGCGCGAGCCCGATCCCACGGCCCTCCTGCCGCATGTAAACCACCACGCCGCGCCCGGCTTCGGCGACCATCCGCATCGCCTGATGCAATTGCGGTCCGCAATCGCATCGGCGCGAACCGAACACATCGCCGGTCAAACATTCACTGTGGACACGCACCAACACATCCTTGCTCCCGCCAACATCGCCGCGCACCAGGGCAAGGTGATGCTGCCCATCCAGCTTCGAGCGATACAAATAAAGATCAAATTCGCCGTAATCGGTTGGCATCTTCACCACCTCGATGCGTTCGACGAGTTTTTCCCGTTGACGCCGAAACTTGATGAGCGCCTCGATGGTGCAAATCTTCAGTTTGTGTTTGCGGGCGAATTTGATGAGTTGCGGCAGGCGCGCCATCGTGCCGTCGTCATTCATGATTTCGCACAACACGCCGATGGGCCGGCAACCGGCCAGTTGCACCAGATCAACCACCGCCTCCGTATGACCGGAACGTTGCAGCACACCGCCGGGTTTCGCGCGCAACGGAAAAACATGGCCCGGCTGGACCAAATCGTTGGGCATCGCGGTGGGCGAAGCCATGATCTGGATGGTGCGTGCGCGGTCTGCGGCGCTGATGCCGGTGGTGATGCCGCTGGCGGCGTCCACGCTGACCTGAAAGTCCGTTTTGAAACTCTCACGATTGCGCGTCACCATCTGCTCGACGCCGAGTTGCTTGAGCCGTTCGGAAGTGGTCGGAACGCAAATCAATCCACGGCCAAAGCGCGCCATGAAATTGACCGCCTCCGGCGTGGCGAATTCACCGGCCATGATGAGATCGCCCTCGTTTTCGCGGTCCTCGTCGTCCACCACGATCGCCATCCGTCCCTTGCGCAGGTCCGCCACGACAGATTCAATCGAGTTCAGCCAGTTTTTCATTGCACGCAAAGCTAACCGGCAACAGGGGAAATTCCAGCAACAAAATCCGGGGTAAAGCCGCTGGAGTAATGGAGTATTGGAGTAATGGGTTGGACAAAACCGTCGGCAAAGACACAATTATTCCAACACTCCAGCGCCGCGCTGGTTCTTACGAGCATCCGTGGTTGAAAAGTTCTCCTCAATTTATAGACTCGCGGACGTGACAAGACTCAAAGTGGCGCGCGCCGACGATGTGCCCGAAGGCGGAACGTTGAAATTTGCTTTCACCCAAAACGGCAAACCTGCTGAAGGTTTTCTTGCCCGATACAAAGGCAGGCTCGTGGCTTACGAAAATCGCTGCCGTCATCTCCCGTTGCGGCTCGATTTTCCCGATGCCAGTCTCTTTGACCGAGACGGCGCGCATTTCATTTGTCAGAATCATAATGCGATTTACGAGCCATTGACCGGGTTGTGCGTCCGCGGGCCATGCGAAGGCCAGAGTTTGCGCGCGCTGCCGGTTGAAATCGTGGATGGCGACATCTGGGTTCTGGTCTGAGGCATCGTCCCTGATTGCTTCATC
>DASRBR010000526.1:0-22252 GCA_035653495.1 Verrucomicrobiia bacterium | reverse complement strand
TTCCACGCGATATTCCTCATCGATGATGCCGCCCTCGGAATTGATGACGTGATTGCGGTTAAAAGCGGTTGCGATACGATCGTCCAGCGTCGGTTTGGGCAGCAAATCACCCGCAAGTTGTTTGGTGATGAATTTGTCGTAAGGCATGTTTTCATTGAACGCGGCGATGACCCAGTCGCGCCAGCGCCACATCGAGCGCATCGAATCGTTGTTGAAACCGTGCGTGTCCGCGTACCGCGCCACATCCATCCAGTCCGACGCCATCCGCTCGCCGAAACGCGGACTCGCAAGCAAGTCGTCCACGGCAGTGTTGTAAGGATCTTTCGCGTTCTTCCATTTTTTCAACTGCTCCAATGTGGGCGGCAGGCCGGTCAGATCAAAACTCACGCGGCGCAACAATTTTTCCAGCGGCGCTTCCGGCGAAGGTGAAAGTTTTTCTGCTTCGAGCCGCGCGAGGATAAAATTATCAATCGCGTTGCGCGGCCATTTACTGTGCTTCACCGCAGGCACAGCCGGACGCGTCGGCGGAATGAATGCCCAATGCTTTTGATATTGCGCGCCGTCCTTGATCCACGCGGTCAGAATTTGCTTTTGCTGCGGTGTGAGATGCCGGTTCGATGTTGGCGGCGGCATCTGTTCATCACTATTCGTCGAGAAAATGCGTTTGATGACTTCGCTCTTTTCAGGTTTGCCGGGCACGATGACTGCCTTGGCCACGATTGCGGACTCGCGCTGGTCCAGGCGCAGTTTCGCCTTGCGCTTGTTCGGGTCCATGCCGTGACAATAAAAGCAGTTATCCGAAAGGATGGGCCGGATATCGCGATCATACTGCAGACTGGCACTCGATTGGTTCGCGTGGGCCACGGCTGGGACCGCGAGAATTCGCGAAGAAAATGCCGCAATAAATGCGAAAGCAACCAATACCGTCCGGCAAAATGACGGAAGGCTGGAACCAGCGCAGCAGCGGATTTCTGTGGCTTTATTAAAGATTTTACAATTTAAGGACAGGGTGGTGGTGCGTCAAGTTTATCGGCTGTTTTTGGCATATAGATGGCTGTTCAGAAAGGATGTTCAAAAAAACAAAACAATCCTTTTTTTTCCTGCAGATGCGGTACAACGCGGTACAAGGCGGTACAATGCGACAAAAACGCGGAAAATTATCCAGCAAAATGCGGCAAGGATTTCCGGCGTGATGCGGCAAAAGGCAAAATGAGATGCGGCAACTGGGAGCGCACGCGTCCCGCGTGCCCCGTTCGGCGTCTCGCCGAACGGAAAAAGACCCAGAAGCGCCCGGCGAGACGCCGGGCGCGGCAACCGAGACGGTCGCGCTCCCCAAACTGCTACGGTTGTTGCATTCCTGGCCGTCGGATAAAAAATGTTTTCTACAAGGCAGAGACAATCGCGTTCCATTGCCTGTTTGTCATACGGCATCATCACTTTATTCGACAGCATAAGCTGCCGGGTAGGACAAGGACTGTCCGACACCGAAGAATTCGGTGAAGCTGAACTTTATTTCGGAAGCCTGACGCGAAAGTATTGCTGCGCGCTGGAGGGGGGAATTGTGTAAGGACTCGATGCGCCGGTAACGTCCGCGTAAGGACCCGTGATGGTAGGTGCGGATTGAAGAATGCCGGAGGTCCACGTGAGCACAAGCTGACTGTTAATAATTTGCCAGTACAATGTCACTGTCGCGGGCACGACTGTGCCGAACGTTGCAAAGTTGCTGCCGGCCACCGTTGCCCAACTTGCCCAAACCCACGCCGGCGACCGGACGGCATTTTCAATCCGCGCGTCGTCCATCAGACCGTTGAAATAAAGATTCCCGGTTGTTCCCGGACTGCCGGTCAACAGCGAGCCGCAACGCACGTAATTGGTCACTTGAAACGCGGTATCCACGCCGGTGTTGGTCGTCACATCAACGCCATCCACATAAACATGCACTGCGCCGTTGACGCCATCCATTGTGCCGGTGAGCAAGTGCCATTGGCCGAAACTGAACACATGCGGAACAGTTCGCGGCGTGACATTTCCACCGACCCCATCGGCGCTGTCGAAATAAATGATGCCATCATTGGTTTGATAACTGTTCACGTAAAAATCAAACCCGGCCACATTCCATCCGCCTTGTTTGTTGCCCCAAATCGTTTGTTCGCTGCTGGCATTGGGCGCGATGTTCACCCAGGCGGAAAGCGTAAAAGTTTTGCTCATGTTCACCAAACCGGCATTGAGAAATTGCGACGTGCCGTTGAATGCCGCGCAATTCCCGATGATGCCATTGCTCGAACCGGGCGCGACGCCGGAAGTCGCCGGATATTGCAACGTGCTGTCGGCGTAAGGAAATCCGCTTTGGCTCAAGTGATATACCAGGGTGAAGTTGTTCGAACCGGTCAGCGTTGTCCAGGTTGCGCCATTCGTATTGGAGGCAGGCATCGCCTTGTCGGCCGAATTGCCCCAGAGCATCGTGATGTAATCGTTTGTCGTGGTGATCGTGGGCACCTGGACCCAGACCTGCGATTGCCCGTTGGGATTCCATTGGTCAATCTGGAATGGCAATTCGCGTCCATTCTCGGCAATGAAGCGCAGATCTGCGCCGTTCGACGAGACCATTTGCGAATAGGAAAAACCGGGAATGTTCGTGCTGATGCGCACCAGCGCGGGGAAGTTCTGCAAAGTAACCCCATTGGTATAGCCGGTGAAGGTGATTTGCATCGCGTAGTAACTCGAAGGATTCAAAAACGTTGCCGGCACGCCGACGACCATGGCGCTGCTGGAATTGGTGCTGCCATAGCTGTTGCTGATGACGGCCTTGTAGTAATTCGTCCCGGTAAGCGCGTTGAACGAGTAAGTCGAGTTCGTCGCGCCGGAAATGTTCTGGCCGTTGAGCGTCCATTGATAATTCAGCGGCGGCATGCCGTCTCCAACCACGCTCAAAGAAACCGGATCACCGCGCCAGGCGATTTGCGACAGGGGCTGTACATCACTCAAAATCCCAGGTGCGTTGCGGATGGAAAGTCCCACCGCGACGCTATAGACCGCGCCGTACGCATTGTTCACGAGCACGTAATAGGCGTTCGGCTGCGTCGCATTGCTGATGACCAGAACGCTGCCGTTGGTGCTGACCACGTTATTGCTCTCGTCGTACCACGTGTAATTGATCGGTTGCGAGCCCGAGACGCCCACAGTGAACGTCGCTGTGCCGCCATAATTCACAGAGGCATTGGCTGGCTGTTGCGTGATGACCGGTTTTGCGGCGATGGCCAGTGACACCGGCGCGCTCATGTGGTCGCGGATGCAAGGTTTCGCAACCGCGTCAACGTAGAGTTGATAAGTTCCCGAATTCCAACCCGAAGCATTGAGATTCGTCTGGTATGTTCCCGTGGGGACGGAACCGATGTCAGCGGCATTCACGCCATCCATCGAAGCGTATATCTCATAATGGTCAATCGTCCGTTCGTCACCGGAAGTGATGCTCCACGAAAGCACGTTGGAAGAGTTGACGAGGCAGGACAAGCCAAAATTATTCTCGATGCCGGATTCGACTTGCGTGCCTTCCTCCCAATCGCTCCATGTGGGCCATTGCATGCGGGTCATGTTGGCCGGGATTGCGGAATTGATGGTGATGGCCCGTTCAATTTCACAAACGCCATTGCTGGACGGCAAATATTTGCCCATCGACCAGCTCACCGATTTCGTGAGCGTGCCGTTGAACTTTGCGCACATCGCGCCGAAGGCTTTTTTGCCGGAAGATTTGATGGTTGGAAAATCGCTTGTCACGGCTGACAGGTTGAACGGATCGCTGTTGTTCACGCCATTATTGAATTGGTCCGTCCATTCGAAGCATTCGTCTTCCCAGGATTCGGAAAGATAGCCCGTCCCTTGCTCGACCCAAACCATGTTGCCGCCGAGATAACTTTTCATGCTGGTCATGGCCGACTGGCCCACAGCGGAGCGGACGCCGAAGAACATCAAGATGGGCAAACCGCCGTTTGTTGGCTCGTGCTCATAATTCGTGTCGCTGAAATATTGCGTCTGACAGTATTGGATCTGCGACTGGAGATTGTTCGTGCCAAGCCCGCCCGCGACGCCTTTGTCAACCATCACGATGTAGGTGAAAGTATTTCCCGGAATGCTGGCGAGGTAGGATTTGATCTTTTGCGTGACGCCGTCCGTGCCGTCGGTCTGGCCATACCAATCAATCACCACGCCGTTGAACCCGCGATTTTTCATGTCAGTGATCATCGCGGCGACGTAACTCGTCGTGTTGTTCGTCAAGCCGATGTTGATGTGCGACGAAGTGCCGAACCATGGCGTCGCGTGCGCGAACCACCGCAAATCGGGACGGCTGGGAATCAGCGTGTGCACATCCGTCTTGGAGACATGGCCCGGAGTGATTGGATTCAACGATTCGTCCATTTGCGTCGGGTCAACGGGAATCGTCGCGCCGCTTTGGCTCACCCAACTGTTCGTTCCGAAATTGGCGGAGAAATTGTTTGAGTTATAGGCTGGAAAGGCCGAAGTGTTGTGGTTCGTCAGCGACGAAAGCGTCACGTTGAATGTCAATCCACCAAAAACCGTTGTCGCCGGGGCCAACAGGCAGAAGAGCGCCAAATAAATTGCGCGACATGGGCGGTTTTGTGTCGATTTTTCCCGTGTTGATGGCATGGCTGGATGAGTTGTAATTGCGCGTTAGGCGCGGCAAAAGACGTGTGGTTCAATCGCGCAAAAGCTGTGAATGGCCAGAATATTTGCGACGGTTGGGACAGCGGAGTTCATCGGGTGGAACAGTAAGCGAACACGCTGCTTTTTTCCATTCCCCGTTCGGGTGAGCAAGCCTTGAGAAGGCGTGTGGAAAAGATGCGTTCATCCCCCATTCGGGGGATGATTCACCAAATCAACGGCACCAGCCGGTGGCGAGTCTGCCGGCAATAGTCTTCATAACCCCCCAGGTCGCGGCGCAAAAACTTTTCCTCGTTCAACAACCGCAAAACGATAATCGGCAAGATCAAAAGTGAAACCGGCAGCGCAACAAACGAGCCGAGCGCCAGCGGCGTGAACATTGCCATCGTCGCAAACGCGAGATACATCGGATGGCGAATCATCCCGTAAGGACCGCTCACGATGACGCTTTGGCCGGATTCGACCTGAATGACGCTCGCGGCGAATCGGTTGGCTTTCATGACTTCGAAATAAAGGCAATACGCGCCGGCAATCACAAGCAACGACAACCATTCCAACCAGAGCGGGACGGGCACAAGCAACGTTTGCGACCAGCCAAAACGATGATCGAGCCCGGCCAGCACGATCGATATTGCAGAAAGCGTTCTCCAAAGTGCGCGCACGATTTTTTGCAAGACCTGATTCTCCTTGATCAACATGCGCCGTTCAACGGTTTGCGCGTCACGCCGAAAAAAATAAATGCAGAAGAAGGCAGTTGCGCCGTAATGAACGCCCATGAGCGCCCAAGCCTGCCAAAAATGGATCGTGCGCGCAGGAACGAAAAGCAAAACGCCCATGAAGAGAGCGCCCGCCGCTCCGCGCAAAACGACGCGCCCGGCAAGTTTCCGTTTGTCGCTTGTTTGCATTTAATCCGACGGAAATCCTCCGGCTCTGCCGGGTGGCTCATCAAGTTTGATAGGTGAGGGATGGCAGAACCAGCATCGGGTTGACACGAATCGCGGTTCCCCTCACCCTGTCCCTCTCCCCAAGGAGAGGGTGAACCATTCTGCTCCGCTCAACGCGTAATTTCGTTTCGGTTTTACTGCGTTTATCATGAATTTCAAGAACGCGATGATTGGAGCCATGATTCAATATCTTCCGCCGTGAGAAAACGCGCTCCCTCTCCCGATGGGAGAGGGCGGGGTGAGGGGGAAGGAACTATTTGGAAAACCCGATGTGATGGATGAAAGTTGCGCGAAAGAATATGCTCGCAAGGCTGCGCTGCCTCGAGCCGCCCCAGCCTTATCAAAAGCTGGCCGGACGTCGGTGAGGTTCCGTCAGGGCTTGGCATGGGCATTGGACCCTCAACCGCGCTTCGCCCTCAGCACGCGCAAAATGATCACCATTAAAAGCAGCAAACCGATGGCAATGCATGCGTAAATCGCGCGTGTTCGCCGCGGGATGCTGCGGATGGTTTCGAACGATTGGCCCGGGATGACGACTTCTCCGGTTTCCGCGTTGGTCGCATCGGCTTGAGCGGTCGCCGCCGTTTCAGGCGGAGCGTTGAGGCGCGCGATGTCGCCTTCGCATTTCCCGATGGTTCGATAAAGCTTGTTGATTTCCAGCATTTCGTCTTCGGTCAACTTGCGCTTGGGCAGCGTGCGGTTGGTGTAAAAATATTTGAGCATCGAATTGAATTCCAAATCCTGGCCGACGAACACGATGCCAGGGTTCAAGTCCGACGTGACAAATCTCTTGTCCGCGTAAGGGAACTCCTGGGTCTTGCGCACGTCCACCGTGTTGAAATCCGGCTTGGTCGCGCCCGGATGAAACCACCCCGGCGAATACTTGCTCACGCTGATGTCCCCCTGGCGCACGTAAGCCTTCACCGGGCGATTGACGATTTCGCACACCCGCGAAACGGCGTTGCTCATCTCCTGCTTCGCGGCGGCGATTTGCTCCTCTTTTGTCCCGGCGGCAGGAGAATTGGTCGCATCCTGTTGCGCAAACAGGCATGGGCCAATCGCCGTCACCAAAAGAAAAATGAAAACACCACCCAAGGATTTAGCTCGCATGGGCGCATATTCACAAGGTTTGGAGGAAAGGTCAATCGCGCGAGAGTTCGCAGGAGATATGGGGAAACTGGAAATCCCCACAACCCGCAGATAAAAATGTCTGAGCTACGTAGGCAGTGGCCGGCGTGCTTTCCTTTCTCTGAAAACAGCAAAGGAAATTGACAATCAATATCGGGTTCTCTAATTTGGCGTCGAACGCCGCTGGAAATCATTCTTCCCCGGCGGTCATCCATCAGAACAACCCTATGAAGACGAAACTATTCCTCTTTTCACTGGCACTGTTTGCGTGGTGTGCCGGTTTTCACCAAGCCTTCGCGCAAGGCACGGCGTTCACCTATCAAGGCCAGCTCTCGGCTGGTGGAGCGCCGGCCGGCGGTCTTTACGATTTCTCATTCACCTTGTACGGGACCGGCACCGGGGGCAGTCCGCTGGCCAACAGCGTGACCAACTTTGGCGTCCCGGTGAGCAACGGACTTTTCGTGGTGGCGATTGATTTTGGCAATTCGTTCACCAACCAGACCGAATGGCTCCAGATCGCCGTGCGCACCAATGGCGGATCGAGTTTCACGACGTTGAATCCGCGGCAGCAGTTGACGCCCACTCCTTACTCCATCCTTTCGGAAAATGCCTCAACCGCCAGTTCTGTCGCCGCCGCGAACATCACTGGGACCCTGCTCAATGGTTCGCTGCCGAGCAATGCCATCTTCGCGGGCACCGTCACCGCTACAGGCTTTTCCGGCAACGGTAACGGTTTGACCAACTTGAGCGCGTCGCAACTCACCGGCGGAATGACCATTCAGACAAATACCAATAATGAGCCGAATATCATCCTGGGTTCGTCGGTCAACTATGTTTCGGCTGGCGTCCTTGGCGCAACCATCAGCGGCGGCGGCGAGCCGGGCTCAACCAATCGCGTCACGGCCAACGGAGGTTCAATTGGCGGCGGATTCAATAACAACGCGGCCAGTTTCAATGCCACGGTTGCCGGCGGGATCAACAACACGGCATCTGGCAATGCCTCGACAGTTGCCGGCGGTTCGGAAAATACCGCAGGTGCCGATCATGCCACGGTGGCGGGCGGACAGGGCAATAACAACCAGGGACAGTACTCAACGATTGGCGGCGGGGGTCAAAATAGCATTGCTTCCAGCTCTTATTATTCCGTAATCGCGGGCGGGGGTTTCTGCATCATCGGTCAAGGGGCCTATTACGCCTCCATTGGCGGCGGGGATAACAACGCGAATTACGCAAGCTACGGAACCTTGGCCGGAGGAGTTGGCAACCTGATTCAGTCGAATACGTATTACGGCACTATTGGTGGTGGAGTTAACAATAGCGTGACAAACGATTATGGAACTGTTCCCGGCGGCTACGAGAACGTGGCGGGCGGGCAATACAGTTTTGCAGCCGGCCAGCGGGCGAATGCAACCAACCAAGGCGCATTCGTCTGGGCCGACACGCAAAACCCTGGCTTTGCTTCCACGAACAATGATTCCTTCAATGTGCGCTCCCAGGGCGGAGCGCGTTTCGTGACCAGCGGCGCTGGGATGACCATTGACGGCCAGCGGGTGTTGACCACCGGAAGCACCAACTCCGGCATCAGCATCCAGACCAATTCCAGCGGCGCTCCGAATGTCGTTTTGGGTTCATCGGTCAACTATGTTAGCAACGGTGTTGTCGGTGCAACCATCAGCGGCGGGGGAGCGACGAATTACTATGGTTCGCCAGACACCAACATCGTCACCGGGGACTTTGGAACAATTGGAGGTGGGTTTGGCAATTCGGCATGGATTGAAGCCACTATCGCAGGGGGCGTGCTCAACAGTGCAAACGGCGACAGTTCGACTGTATCGGGTGGTACTGGTAATCAGGCTTCGGGGCCCGACTCCACTGTAGGCGGTGGCAATGCAAACTATGCGAGCGGTGATAATGCGACGGTGTCCGGGGGCGCCATTAATAATGCCAGCGGATGGGGAGCTTTTATTGGCGGCGGTGGAAATTTTGACAATCCCCTTACCGTAGGCAATACCGCCAGCGGAGGGGGCTCTGTTGTTGTGGGAGGTTCGGGAAACGTGGCTTCAGGAAATATTATCTTCGCGTGCTCGACAGTAGGCGGCGGTTCCGGGAATTGGGCAACCAATAATTATGCCACGGTGCCGGGTGGCTATGGGAACCTGGCCGGCGGCCAATATAGTTTCGCCGCCGGGCGAGATGCCGTGGCAACCAACCAAGGGGCGTTTGTCTGGGCGGATTCTCAGAACGCATCTTTTTCTTCAACCGCCAACGATCAATTCCTCATTCGTGCCCAGGGCGGCGTGGGCATCAACACCGCCCAGACGACGGATAATAATTTTTGCATCAATAACAATACCTACCTGTTCTCGCACGCCCTTTATCTGCGCGGCGATACCACCAGCGACCACAATCATGGGCTGGCTTATTGCGGAAACACGGTGACAAATTTCAACTCAACACTTTTGCCGGACGGTCCGGTATTGTGGGGTTACACCGGCGGGGCGCTGGCCACCCGGAGTGGCGGGACGGCGATGCTCGCCTGGAACAGCACCGGCGTGGCTATCAATGGCACGAACAACAATGGCGCAACCTTTTATACGACGGCCAACCGCAATGGGGGTTGGCCAAATTCATGCGCCTGGTTTGTGAACACCAATTCAACGACCACGGCCGCCCCTGCGTTGCGCGTGATCAACAATAACGCCAGCGCGACCAATCCCGACGGTGCGTTGAGCGTTTCCATCCAAGGCTCGGGTTTGATCGCCGAGTTCGGCAACTCCGGGGCGTATGTCGTGACCATCACCAATGACGGCACCATCTACAGCAAGGGCGTGGCGCTGACCAGCGATCGCAATGCCAAAGAAAATTTTACGCCGCTGGATTCCAAGGCGGTTCTTGAGAAGGTAAGCGCCATGCCGGTGACGCAATGGAATTACAAGGACGATTCGGCGGACAAGAAGCACATCGGTCCCGTCGCGCAGGATTTTCAGTCCGCTTTCGGTTTGAACGGCGGCGATGACAAGCACATTTCGGTGGTGGATGAAGCTGGCGTCGCGCTTGCCGCCATCCAAGGCTTGAATGAAAAAGTGGAGGAACTGAATGCCGAGTTAAAACATCGTGATGCGGAAAACGCGGAGTTAAAGGCGCGTCTTGACGCTTTGGAAAAGTCCCTGGCGAGACTCAGATGACCGCACAGCCTCACAATTTTTTTCAGTGGTGCAAATAAAGTTTGCTTCCCGGAGAAACTGTGCTACTCTCATAGGCGAAGTTTGGGAGGTAAGGTTATGAAGACCTGCAAAACGCCACGTCCAAGCCGAACCATCGTCGGCTCGCATCTGCCTTGGCCTCGCTGCTTGGTCATGGCGCAGGCGCGGATGGAGGGCTCCACTGTGTGAGCCAACCTGTCCCACCCGGGCAAGCACAGATATTCGTAAGTACTTGTAAACCCGCTTAAAACCACTTAAACCCGCTTTAACTCGCCAAAAAACACCCCCTCCCCCCAGTGCTTCGAATGTGCGCAGGAAGGGGTCGCAGGCATGAACGCCAAAGATTTCATTCGGCTCGGTGTGCCGCTCGGTGAAGCAACACGACGCGCGACGGATTTTGTCGCGCAGTATGTTCTTCGCGGCGGCGATACGTCTCGCTTGGAGGAGGAGATCAAGGCTATCGTGGCCAACCCGGCATTGTTCGCGGAGGACCCGTTGCGGAAGGAGTTCGCCAAGGCGGTTGCCAACGCGCCGCCTCCGCCTCGCGAGCATCCGGTGAAGTATCGCCAGTGGGGCGAGCATCTGGAAAATGAAGCGGTGATGCAGATGGAACGGGCGTGCCTGTTGCCGGTGTCGGTCGCGGGCGCGTTGATGCCGGATGCGCATGTCGGTTATGGCCTGCCGATTGGCGGCGTGCTCGCGACGGAAAATGCTGTGATTCCATACGCCGTCGGCGTGGACATCGCCTGCCGGATGAAGATGACGGTGTTGGACATCCCGGTGCGGGATCTGGAACAGAAGCAAGACCGGTTGAGTCGGGCCATTCAGGCGGAGACGCGTTTTGGAGTGGGGGCGTCGTTCAAGCAGCGCCGTGAACATGATGTGATGGACGCCGATTGGTCGGTGAGCGGCGTCACCAAACAGAACAAGGACAAGGCGTGGTCGCAGCTTGGCACGAGCGGCAGCGGAAATCATTTCGTGGAGTTCGGTTTGTTCACGGCGCATTCGAAGATCAACGAGCTTGAGCCGGGAACTTATGTGGCGTTGTTGTCGCACAGCGGCAGCCGAGGGACGGGCGCGGCGGTTTGCGATCATTACAGCAAGCTCGCGTTTGGGCGGTGTCGTTCGATGTTGCCGAGCGAGTTGCTGCGGCTCGCGTGGTTGCCGCTGGATTCCGAGGAGGGACAGGAATATTGGAACGCGATGGAATTAATGGGACGTTACGCGGCGGCGAATCACGCGTGCATTCACAAGCACATTGCGGCAAACCTTGGCGCGCAAGTGCTGCTCGATTTGGAGAACCATCACAATTTTGCGTGGAAGGAAAAGCATGCGATAGGCGGCGTCGAACGCGAAGTTGTCGTGCATCGCAAAGGGGCAACGCCGGCGGGCAAGGGCGCATTGGGCATCATTCCCGGTTCGATGGCGTCGCCCGGTTTCGTGGTGAGCGGCAAGGGCAATCCGGAGTCGCTGGATTCGGCGTCGCACGGCGCGGGCCGCGCGATGAGCCGCAAAGCCGCGAATGAAAAATTTAATTGGAAGGATGTAAAGCGATTTCTCAAAGAAAGCGGCGTGACGCTCATCAGCGCGGGTTTGGATGAGGTGCCCATGGCTTACAAAAACATCCGCGAAGTCATGGCGGCGCAGCATGATTTGGTGACGGTGCTTGGGCAGTTTGATCCCAAACTGGTCAAGATGGCGCCGAGCGGCGAACGGCCGGAAGATTGATTGGAGTGCGGTTCTTTCCCCATTTGAAAGGAGCTGTGGTGGGGCTTAATTTTGGCGCGAGCGAGGTCACCGGAACTCTCAAAAAGGACGAACCATTCTGCCTGACGCCATGGCTGGCCGGGCGATTCCGCGATGGAACCGTGCGTTACGCGAAGCTATGAACGGGAATGGACGAAACGCCGGAGGGGGTGTTGCTCACCGGGAAGATACGCGCGAGCAGGAGACGGAACAGGAGGAGCAAAACCGCGGCTCGCAGGAAAAAGACGGAGGCCAGAAAAAGAACGGCGGCCAAAAGAAAGCGCCCGTTCACAGACGCCCTGTCGTTCTCATCATCATTGGCGCAGTTCTGCTCGTTTTGATCATCGGTGCAATTCTTTACTGGCTGCATTCGCGCGATTTCGTTTCGACGGACGACGCTTATTTGGACGCAGACATCGTCCAAGTCGCGCCGCAAGTGGCCGCGCTGGTTCGAACGCGTCACGTTGACGACAACCAATTCGTGCACAAAGGCGATTTGTTGATAGAATTGGATCCGACGTCTTACCAAGTCGCGCTTCAGCAGGCGCAGGCGCAACTCATCTCGTCGCAAGGCAGGCTCGCGCAGGTGCAGGCGCAGATCGGAGCGGCGAAGGCGTCGGTCGTGCAGGCTTCGGCGCAGATCGACGCAGCGCAAGTCGCGCTGGATAACACCACGCGCGATTTGGAACGTTATCAAAGTGTGGATGTGCGGGCCCGTTCGCGCCAGCAATTGGACAACGCCATTGCCGCACAAAAAAATGCGCAGGCGCAACTCGAACAGGCGCAAGCACAGAAGACTTCCGCCGAGGCGAACGTCGGCACTTCAGCGGCTGCCATCAAGGCCGCGGAAGGCGACGTTAAAACCGCGGAAGCAGCAGTCAAACGCGCGGAGGTCAATCTTGGCTACTGCAATATTTATGCGCCGTGCGATGGACGCGTCACGCAGCGCTCGATTGAAGCAGGCAATTATGTGCAAACCGGCCAGACTATGTTCATGCTGGTGCAACCGGATGTTTGGGTCGCGGCAAACTTCAAGGAAACGCAACTTGCGCACATGCAGCCAGGTCAGCCGGTCACAATCAAGGTGGACGCATTTCCCGACCGCAAGTACAACGGCCACGTCGATTCCATCCAGGCGGGCTCGGGCTCGCGTTTTGGCGTTCTGCCGGCCGAAAACGCAACGGGAAATTTCGTGAAGATCGTCCAACGCGTGCCGGTCAAGATCGTTTTCGACCATGGCGCGAATACGAATGACGCAGGGCTTTTGTCGCCGGGTTTGTCGGTGAGGCCGAGCGTGAGAATCCGATGAACCGAGGGCAGCATGGCGGAGAACCAAGACAACCAGAGGCCGCAGGTCAACCCATGGCTGGTCGCGTTCACGGTTTCGCTGGCGACGTTCATGGAAGTGATGGACACGTCGATCGCGAATGTGGCGTTGCCGCACATTGCTGGAAGCGTCGCCGCCGACCAGAGCGAATCGACCTGGGTCCTCACAAGCTATCTGGTCAGCAACGCCATTGTAGTTCCCATCAGCGGCTGGCTGGCATCGGTCTTCGGCAGGAAATGTTTTTACATGGGCTGCGTGGCGCTTTTCACTGTCAGCTCTTTCCTCTGCGGACTGGCGCCGAATCTTCCATTTCTGCTTCTCTTCCGCGTGCTGCAAGGCATCGGCGGCGGCGGGCTGGCGCCATCCGAACAATCCATCCTGACCGATACTTTTCCGCCGGAGAAGCGCGGCCAGGCATTCGCGTTTTATGGTGTTGCGGTGGTGGTCGCGCCGGCAATGGGCCCGGCACTGGGCGGCTGGATCACGGACACATTTTCCTGGCGTTGGATTTTTTACGTGAACATTCCTGTCGGAATCATTTCGTTGATCATGACTTATTTGCTTGTTCACGATTCGGCGGGCGCGAAGAAGGAACACGAAGCGGCCACAAAAGGCGGTGTTTATGTGGACTATGCCGGATTTGCTTTCGTGGCCCTGGGTTTGGGCTGTTTGCAGGTCGTGCTGGACAAAGGGCAGGAGGACGACTGGTTCGGAAGCCCGTTTATCGCCACGTTTGCCATTCTCAGCGGCATCGGCATCGTCGGGTTGATCGTTTGGGAATTGTGGTTTGCACGCGAGCCGATGGTGGATTTGCCGTTGATGCGCGACCACAGCTTTTTTTTCAGCAACATCATGATGTTTTGCACGCTGTTCATCCTGATGTCCACGACACAGTTGCTGCCGCAATTGGTGCAGCAACTTTTTGGATACGACGCGACGAAGGCCGGCTTGATATTGATGCCGGGCGGCCTCGTAATGATGGCCCTGATGCCTTTGGTGGGATTCCTTGTGCACAAAGTACAACCCAAATACATGATCTGCTTCGGATTCATCATCAGCAGCTTTGCTTTGTATCATCTCTCGTCTTTGTACATGCAATCTTCGTTCAAGGTGATCGCGCTGGCGCGGATGTTCCAAGGCTTCGGTTTCGCGTTCCTTTTTGTGCCGATCCAAACACTGGCTTATTCCGATTTGCCGGCGGGAAAATCCAACAACGCCTCCGCGCTCATCAATCTCATGCGCAATCTCGGCGGCAGCGTGGGCATATCGGTTGGCACCACGCTGCTGGCGCGCCGCAGCCAAATCCATCAGGACAGGCTGGTGAGCAACCTGACGGCCACGTCGCCTGCCTTTCAAAAACAGTTGCACAATCTGACTCAACATTTCGCGCAATTGGGCTCTGGTCCGGTTGAAGCCATGAAACGCGCCATGGCAGTCATCAGTCGCCAGGTGCAATCTCAATCGGCGATGTTGTCGTATCTCGATATTTTCATCGTCCTGCTGATTGGCTGCCTGATCGCGGCGGCGTTGACTTCTTTGCTTAAAAACATGGACCTGAGCAAGCCGGGCGCACATTGAAAAGTGAAAACGAAAGCCCACATCATAGTCATGCTTGCGACGATAAGTATCGCGTTTGCAGGTTGCACTGTGGGCCCGAATTATCATCAGCCAAAAGTTGAAGTGGGCCGGCATTATGGCGAGCTGCCGGACGGCACGAATACAAATACAAAATTCAGCCGTGCGAACGAATCTTCGCCGGATTCGCAATGGTGGCGCAGGTTCAATGATGCTGAATTGGACCGGCTCATCGTTGCGGCGCTGCATCAAAATTATGATTTGCAGGTGGCGGCTGAACGCATTCGCGAGGCGCGTTGCCAGCGCAGCATTATAGCGGCGGACCTTTTTCCCAACATCGATGCAAACGGAGGTTATCTGCGCGCGCGCGGCAGCAAGAACGTGCAATTGAAACTTGGCAGCGGCGGTTCGGGTGGTGACCCACCCGCTGATCCGCCGGGCGACCCTCCCGCGCAAGGAGGCGGCGGTTCGGGTGTGTCGTCGGGCGGAGGGGCAGGGGCTTCGTCGCAAGCTGGAGCAAATCCTTTCGCGAACACGCTGACGCCTTTCGGTCTCGGCGGTTTGCCGGGCGTGAGTTCGAGTTTGTATCAGATCGGTTTTGATTCGACATGGGAGCTGGATGTGTTCGGCGGAAACCGCCGGCGGTTGCAAGCGGCGGCGGCAGACCTTTCCGCCGCAGTCGAAAGCTTGCACGACGTGACCGTCAGCCTCATGGCTGAAGTCGCCATGGATTATCTCCAGTTGCGCGGCACGCAACAACGGCTTGCCATCGCCCGAAAAAATCTCGCTGCCGAAAAGGAAACTTTGGAACTCACCGAGTCGCGCGCCAGCTCCGGCCTGACCAGTCAGGCGGATGTGACGCGGGCCGCGGCGCAAGTCGCAATAACTTCGGCGACGATTCCGCCGCTGGAAACAAGCGCGCGCCGGTCCGTTCACGCGCTTTCGACGCTGCTGTCCAGGGAGCCGACAGCATTGGCCAAGGAATTGAGCGTCGAACAGCCGCTGCCAGTCGTGCCGCCGGACGTTCCGGTCGGTCTGCCTTCGGAACTGCTCAAGCGCCGTCCCGATATTCGTCGCGCCGAGCGTGAGATTGCTGCCGCGACCGCGCGCGTGGGCAGCGCCAAGGCGGATTTGTTTCCGAAATTCGCGCTGACCGGGAGTGCTGGGCTGGATTCCACTTCGCCAGGCAACTTGTTCAATTGGGAAAGCCGATATTTTCTCATCAGCCCGACGGTGACGTGGCGGATATTTGACGCTGGCCGCATCGTCTCGAACATCGCGTTGCAAAAGGCGAACGAGCGCGAAAGCGTCGTGCAATATCGCAACACGATCTTGACGGCGTTGCGCGAGGTCGAGGATGCGCTCGTGGCGTATGCGCAGGAACAGGAGCATCGCGAATCGCTCAAGCGCGCCGTGGCGCAGACGGAGGACTCCCTTCACCTGGTGCAGCAACAATACGAACATGGCCTGACCACGTTCCTCGACGTGCTCGATGCGCAACGCAACGTGCTTACGTTGGAGGACCAGCTTGCGCAATCGAACCAGGCCGTCACCACCGATTTGGTCGCGCTTTACAAGGCGCTTGGCGGCGGCTGGCAAAATCCGAAATGATTTACAGCGTTCCGTTGGTTTGTCGCTGAAAATTGCTTGTCTCAAGATTTTAAGAGAGGTTATGGTCTATCAGCGGGCCATGCCAGTTTAGCTCAGTGGTAGAGCAACGGTTTTGTAAACCGTCGGTCGTCGGTTCGAGTCCGACAACTGGCTCCAGCCTCCGCGCTGCGCGCTACGGCTGGCAAGCCAGCCAAAACAGTTTCTGTTTGGAGATGAGAAATAATCAGCGATTTATTGCGCGGAGGCTGCCCGCCGAAGCTCGCGTCAGCGCGAGCGAAGGAGGGCGAGTTCAATGTTCGCATGGCACGGAAAGAATTAAGAGACAATGAATTCCTTTCATTATGTTTACATTCTGGAATCAAAATTGCATCCGGGTGAAATTTACACAGGAATGACCGAAAATCTGAAGCGCCGGTTGTCAGAACATAACGCCGGAAAGGTTTTTCATACTTCGAAATTCAAGCCGTGGAAAATTCGTTCCGCGACAGCGTTTCCTGATAGACCAAGGGCTGCGGCTTTTGAGCACTATCTGAAATCCGGTTCAGGGCGCGCTTTTCTGAACCGGCACTTGTGATGAGACAGTCCTCCGCGCTGCGCGCTACGGCTGGCAAGCCGGTCTTCCAGGACGTCACAGAATCAAAATAATGATGAACTCGCGTTTTCTTTCGATTTGGTTTCTTGCCTTTGTCGCGTTGAATGTCAGCGGCGCTGACCAGGAAAAATTCTTTCCCGTGATGCCGTGGAGTTCCGTCGGCAACGACCGCGCCGCGATTGAGAAGATCAAGGATTGCGGGTTCACCGTCGCCGGGTTTGTTGCGCCTGAAACACTCGACACCTGTCGCAAAGTCGGCATCAAGGCAATCGTTTCCGACGCGCGCATCAGTGATTATGATTGGACGAAGCTCGACATGGAAACCGCTCGCGCGAAGGCCATCCGCGCCATCGACGCCGTTCGCAAAAATCCCGCTGTTTACGGTTATTACCTGCGCGATGAACCGAGTGCCGGTTTCTTTCCGGGACTTGCCGCGATGGCGTCCCTCATCCAGCAGGAAGCGCCCGGAAAATGGGCTTACATCAACCTGTTCCCAAACTATGCGAATTCCGATCAGCTTGGCACCGCGACGTACGAAGATTACCTGGAAAAATTTGTGACGACCTGCCATCCGTCGCAGTTGAGCTACGATCATTACGCCTTGCTCGATGACGGCTCGCTGGGCGGAAATTATTGGAACAACCTTGAGCAGATGCGCGATGTCGCAAAAAAGCACAATATCCCGTTCTGGAACATCGTGCTTGCCTGCGCACATTTTTCGTTTCGCGAACCGACCGCTGCGGACTTGCGTTTCGAGGTGTTCAGCAGCCTGCTGTATGGCGCGCGCGGCATCGCTTACTTCACCTATTTTGCTCCGCAAGTCGGGAACTATCGCGCTGCGGCGATTGACCAGTTCGGGCATCCGACGCCCACCTGGAATCATCTTCAAAACGTGAACTTGCAAATCCAAAAGCTCGCGCCGACGTTGCTCGAATTGACCTCCGACGACACGTATCATTTCGGCGCGATCCCGAATGGCTGTCATGGTCCCGGCACAAACAGCCTCGTGAAAGCCGTTGGCGGGCAAATTGCTGCCGGAGATTTCACGCATTCGGACGGCAGCCGCTATGTGATGCTGGTCAACAAAGACCTTTCCAAATCCATCCCATGCTGGCCGCAGTTCCGGCGCTCGCCCAAGGCGCTCAAATTTGTTTCGCCCTACACCGGCAAACTCGATGCGTATGAAGGCGAGCAGATCTGGCTTGCACCGGGCCATGGCGTGCTGTTGAAGCCGGAGTATTGATTCGGCGACCTTCGTGAAAGGCAGTATAATACGTTCGTGGAAACTCTCGTTCCGCCCGATACGCACCATATTTCCGCCGCCATCGGCTGGCTGGAGCTTGGCAATCCGGCTGAAGCAATTGCTGAACTGCAAAAGATCACACCGGCACTTCAGCAGCATCCCGAAGTTTTGGAAGTGCGATGGCAACTTTTTGCCGAGCAGAAGAAGTGGGCCGATTGTTTGGAAGTCGCGAAAACACTGGTTCGTGTTGCGCCGCAAAGGCCCAGCGGTTACATCCATCGTTCCTACGCGCTGCGAAGAATTGAAGGAGGCGGGCTCGAAGCGGCGCGCGCTGCGCTTTCGGAAGCGTTGTCCAAATTTCCCAAGGAACCGATCATTCCTTACAACCTTGCATGTTACGAATGCCAGCTTGGGAACTTGCAAGAGGCGCTTGTGTTGTTCTCGCGCGCCGTGGCAGTCGGTGATGCCAAATCGCTCAAATTGATGGCGCTGAACGACCCCGACCTCAAACCGCTTTGGACAGAAATCGGTCGCCTCTGAAACCGGTTCAAATTCGATGCTCGAATAGAAATTCATTTGCCCATCGCTTGCTCTTCCTGGAGCTGCTTCGCCTGATTTAACTCCGCCTGCGCCTCGACGGTATTGCCCAGACGCGAAAGTGCCGCGGCCAAATTGTAATGAAGGACGGCGCTCGTTGGATTTAATCGCAACGCCGAGCGATACAAAGCAACCGCTTCATCGAACCGCTGCTGCCCAACCATCGCGTTGGCAAGGTTCGCCATCGCCTCAACAGACTTCGGATCAATCTCAAGCGCTTTTTGATAATGGACGATTGCTTCGTTGGCATTTCCTTTCGCGGCGAGAGCACGGCCCAGGCTGGCATGCGCGTGCGCATCTGCCGGCTGGATTTCAATGGCCTTCGTGTATTGCTCAATCGCGTCATCGAGATTTCCTTTTCTGGCGAGCGCGTTGCCAAGGGTGACGGCTGCCAGTTCGAATTCAGGATCCAACGCAAGCGCCTTCTTATATTCGGCGATGCCATCGTCCCAATCGCCTTTTTTCGCGAGCGCGTCGGCGAGATTGAAGTGCCCAATGGTAAAATTTGGATAAGTCTTGAGCGCGACGGTGTATTCGCGGATGGCATCGTCCAGTTTTCCTTGTCTCTCAAGAACGTTGGCCATCTGGTAATGTGCCAACGCGTATGAAGGAGAAATGTTAAGCGACTCGTTATAATATTGGATGGCCTTGTCCAGCTCGCCCCTCATCGCGCATTCCAATCCCAAATCATAGTAAGCGACGTGATCGTTTGGGCGCAGGTTGATGGCGGTTTGATATTCGTGGTCCGCTTCCTCGAAACGCCCTTTTTGGGAATACAAAACGCCCAAATTGTCATGCGCCATCCATGCATTGGGATTGTGGACAAGCGTGTCGCGCCAGAGCGTCTCGAGATTTTCAAAAACGCCGGTTTGCCGCCACGTCAAAGTGCCGAGTGTCAAAAGCAGGATTCCGCAAACTGCAGGTTTGAGCAGCGGGTGGCCTTTTGAAAAAATATTCAACGCGATGCTGATTACCGCCCCGGCGAGCGCAATCGGGCCGATGGCCGCCAGGTATTGGAAATGATCGCAAACGAACGAATAGCGATAGAAGAAAACGTTGAACGCGCCCAGCACCGGTAAAAGGATGGCAACAAACGAACCGAACGCCACCAACGCCGGACGTCCCCACGTCTTGCGCTTGCTCCACAGCGCCGCAAACATCGCGATTGCCGCCGCGAGCGGCGCGTAAGCGAGGACGTTGGACGGTTGGATGTTCCACCGCGGATAAAGGAACATCAGCGGATGCGGCCAGATTATTTTGCCGAGATAAAACCAGACAGCGCGCGAGCCGATGAGCAATCTTTGAATGGGCGAAAACTGCCAGTCATTTGGCCCGCCGACGTTTAGCCGCAGATGATTTTCGATGGAGATGGTGATCGCTGCCATAGCCAGGCCGCAGGCAAGAAATGGGAGCATTAGCACCGCGTCGCGTTTCACCAGGGAACCGCGTTTCCACCATGCGATGAGCAGGATGACCGCGGGCAGCGCGATGGTTGCGCTTTTGCTGCAAAGCGCGCACGCATAGAACACGAGCGCAAGCCAGTAATATTGGGACTCGCCGAATTGCGCGCCCGGAGTGTTCGCCTTGGCAGCGGATGGTTTGCCGCTCTTGGTTGAGCGTGTCCGGCCTGATGCCGGCGCTTGCTCTGTTTTTTTCGGCAGCCAGAATTCAATCGCTGCCAATGCGGACGCCAGGTAAAAAACGCCGGACAACGCGTTCTTGCGTTCCGTTATCCAGGCAACCGATTCCACGCAGACCGGATGCAGCGCGAAAATCGCCGCTGCCAGCCAGGCTCCGCGCACGCCGAGCCGCCGCAACACGCGCCAGAGCAACACCGCGCTTGCCGCATGCAGCAGCAGGTTTTCCAGGTGATACATCGCCGGATGCAATCCCCAAAGATGGTAATCGAGCCAGAAACTCGTGTGCGTGAGGGGATAATATTGCTGCGTGGCGCCCGGTTCGAACCAGATGCGCAGCAATCCTTTGAAGGACCGCAATGCGACGCTGTTGACGATGTTTTCGTCATCGTCCCAGATGAACTGGCCGCTCAACGCCGGCCAATACGCGACCAACACCAATAGTAAAAACCCCAGCGTGGCCAGCACGAAGCGCCACAGGCGCTGACGGTCCGCTGATTTTTTTTTTGCAACTTTAGCCATTTGCTCCGGCGCATTTTGCCGGAACGCTACTATCTCCAAACCAATAAGGCTTGTCGAGGACGCAGCGTTCGTCTCTCGACCATTAAAGCGGGAGTTTCGCATTGGTTTTGGGCCGGCCGACTGAGCGCCGAATAAATTTTTTTAAAAATAGCGTGTTTTATCGTCGTTTAGCGTGGTGTAAGTGCAACCAGGTGAAACAAGGTGAAACGGCCGCGACCCTTGGGAACAGATATGGAACAAAAATGCGTCCAAATGGCACGGAATGCCTCGAAGCACCAAACGCCAACATCCAAGCTCCATTGAAGCACCAATTCCCAAGCGCCAAGACCGATGCGCACGTTGGCAAGGAGATCGTTTGGTGATTGGCATTTGAACATTCTCTGGTGCTTGGATGTTGGTATTTGGTGCTTTACGAACGGCTGAACCGTTGCCAACTCGAGATTTCGCGCTTCATAGATGCCTCTCTAATTTTTTCTCCGTAGCTGCAACAAGCCGCAACAAGCTGCAACCAGGTGCAACACCTGTTCAAAATGACACGTTCCGAGGCCGACCTTTCGTAGCCGATTGGTTTGGCCGAAGGTGACGCGGACAAGGCTGTCCGCGCTCCTGTGCGCTCTCGGATTATCCGACATGCCAGGGCGTCGCGATAGCGTCTTGGACTGCGGTAGTCCTCTACCGCTTTCGGAACCGCCGCAAATAGGCCAAACGCATTTTACAAGATCATGGATCCTATCCTCAAAGCGGCAGAGAACTGCCGCAGTCCAAGGCAGGCTTCGCCTGCACCCGATGCAGCAGACGCGCTCGGGTGGCTCCGCCCTATGGGTCCTATTCGTCTCATCAACCATTGTATTCTCAATAGTCATTGGAACCAGTTTACCATGCGGTCTTTCGAAAAATGAAACGTACCGTAGGTTTGACAGCATTTTTTTGAAATGGCTGAAAACGTCAGTTTTCAGCCATTTGGACCAATGTTTATGCGGATTTCCTGCGTTTCACAAAAATGGTGTTTTTGGAGTGAATCAAAAAAACTATTTTTTCCCACCAGGCAAAGGCTGTTTTTCTACCGAAACATAGTCATTTCCCCACGGATTTTTCCATGGACGGCAGGATTCAAATCGTTTTGGGAACAAGACTCACCTTTACGCATCGTACCTTTGGGATTAAAATTCCCGGCTAAAGAAAGGAAAAAACACTATGAACAATAAATTCGATCAACTGGCCAAGGGTTTGGCCCAGTCCGTATCGCGCCGGCAGGCCTTTAAACATCTCGCCTGCGGCATTGCAGGAGTGGCGCTGGCCTGTTTTGGGATGTCCGGCAGCGCCAAGGCGGCCCAAACCTGCCTGCCGTCCGGGTCTTTCTGCCAAAAGGGAGCTGGCCCGGCTGGCGATCAATGCGGTAAATGCTGCAGCGGTTCTCACTTCTGCATGCACTCCGCGGACATTCCTGAGA
>DASRBR010000525.1:0-2136 GCA_035653495.1 Verrucomicrobiia bacterium | reverse complement strand
TTTGAATACATCCAACTGTTTTACAACCCCAAGCGGCTCCACAGCGCTCTGGGTTACCAATCGCCTGTGGACTATGAAAACCAAATCAACTACAACCAAAACTAGCTTGCTCACTGTCCATTTTTTCATGGGAAGTACATTTTGATAAGCTTTTTTAAATTTCGCTTCTGTTCTCTCCGTTATCTCCTGTTAGTTTTTTTGAGTTCTCAACAAATCAGCATCGCGTCGCCGTAACTGAAAAAACGGTAGCGTTCGCGAACAGCTTCGGCGTAGGCGCGCAGGATGATTTCGCGTCCGCGCGTTTCTCCCGGCGCGGCAAACGCGCTCACGAGCATCAACAAAGTGGAGCGGGGGAGATGGAAGTTGGTGAGCAGGGCATCCACGATCAAAAAATTCGCGGGCGAATGAATGAAGATGCGCGTGCGGCCATTGCCCGCAGCGATGCGCCCCTGATTTTTTTGCGCCACGCTTTCCAAAACACGCACGGATGTCGTGCCCACCGCAATGACGCGGTGTCCAGCAGCTTTGGCATCGTTCACGAAGCGGGCAGTTTCATCGCTCACCTCAAATTTTTCTTCGTGCATGACGTGTTCGGAAATTTTTTCCGATTTGACCGGCGCGAATGTGCCCAGGCCAACGTGCAGCGTGACAAAACAGACATTCACGCCGCGCGCGCGAATCGCCGCCAATAATTCTTCGGTGAAATGCAATCCAGCCGTTGGCGCGGCAACGGATCCGGCGGATGCGGCATAGACCGTTTGGTAACGGATTTTATCGGCGGCCAGTTCATCAACGCCATTGCGCGCGATGTAGGGCGGCAACGGAATTTCGCCAAGTGCATCGAGCGCGTCGCGAACGTTTGCCACGCCGGAAAATTGGAGTCGGCGATGTCCTTCCGCATTCGTTTCGATGACTTTTGCGCGCGCAGCAGATGGATTCCCTGCGAGATCGCGAAAGATGATTTCGGTGCCGACGCGCGCGCGTTTGCCGGGCCGCAGCATGACCCACCAATCGTTCACGGCATTTTCTTCTAGCAACAAAATTTCGAATTGGCCGCCGCTATTGGAATTGACGCCGCGCAATCGCGCCGGGATGACGCGCGAATTGTTCAGCACGAGCACGTCGCCGGGATTCAGATATTCCAGGAGATCAGGAAAGTTGCGATGTCTGATTTTTTCTGGATGGCGTTGCAGCACGAGCAAGCGGGATTGATCGCGTCGCGCGGCGGGCTGTTGCGCAATCAATTCGGGCGGCAATGCAAAATCAAAATCGCTCGTGAGCATCGGCAAAAAGTTTAATGTTTGCAGTTTAAAGTTGAAAGTTGGTTTGCTGGAGCGTGTCGGCAATCGGGCTAGAATGTACCAACGGTAGCAGTTTGGGGAGCGCGTATTGCCCGTCCGGAAGGACCTCGGTTGCCGCGCCCGGCGTCTCGCCGGGCGCTTCTGGGTCTTTTCCGTTCGGCGAGATGCCGAACGGGGCACGCGGGACGCGTGCGCTCCCCAATTACTATCTCAGTCCATTCTTGCCCCACCCGGAGTCAGCCAAGCCCTTTTTTCTTTAACGATATTTCCGACGGAGAATAATTTTTTTTCACAGAGCCGATTTTGTGAATTGATGACCGCCTACAATCAAAAACCCCTTTAAAATCGAGGTTTTTGGAAACCGAAATGGTAGGTAACTACCTACCATGTAGGATTGTGAATAAGTTCTGAATAAAAAATTTTTTGCAATAGGTATTGACAAGCAGTGGTGGAAAATGGTTAAAAATGGGGCGTTGTGTATAACAGTGGGTTGAGGTTCTGGAACAAATGGTCATTCGATGCCGAGCACGGACACGGACAACAAAACGATTCATTACACGTCTCTCTTTCGCAATGCGGTGGACGAGAAGCGGCGTGTCCAGATCCCGGCAAAATGGCGGCCTTCGGAACCTGATGTGGAATTCACCTTGATCCTTTGGCCCAACGGCGGGCAACCGGACGCGAATCTCCTGGTGCTGCCGCCGACTGAGATGAAAGCGCTTGCTGAAAAAATTCGCGCGATGTCCAGCGCCGATCCGAAAGCATCGGCGTTGCGGCGGCTGATCGGCAGCAAATCGGCGAGTGTGTCGTGCGACAAGGTGGGAAGAATTTGCAT
>DASRBR010000524.1:0-4098 GCA_035653495.1 Verrucomicrobiia bacterium | reverse complement strand
TCGCCAACAACACCCGTAAACCGATTTGGGGCTATAAATCGCTCGTGTATTCGGCGTTGGTCATCGGTTTCATGTCATTCATCGTCTGGGCGCACCATATGTATCTGACTGGCATGGGCACCAGCATCAGCACCTTCTTCCAGACGACGACGATGATCATCTCGATCCCGTCGGTCATCATCTTGACCTGTTTGTTTCTGTCGCTCTGGGGTGGTTCCATCCGTTTCAATACGCCGATGCTGTTTGCGCTGGCGTTCCTGCCGATGTTCGGCATAGGCGGTCTAACCGGCCTGCCGTTGGGATTTAACTTCAGCGACTTGCACCTGCACGATACCTATTATGTCATCGCGCACTTCCATTACGTGGTCGCGCCGGGAACGATTTTCGGCCTGTTCGCCGGGATTTATTACTGGTTCCCGAAAATGACGGGGCGTTTCATGAATGAATTCTGGGGCAAGGTGCATTTCATCACCTCGTTCATTTTCATGAACCTGATTTTCCAGCCGATGTTCGCGCAGGGTATGGCGGGCATGTTGCGCCGCATGTATGACGGCGGCATCAATTATGCCGCGCAAACAACCTTATCAGAACACCTGAAATACGGCTTGAGCCCGGAGGTGATACACTGGAACGTGTATATCTCAATTGCCGCGTGGTGCCTGGGATTGGCCCAAATTCCATTCATCATCAATGTTTTCTGGAGCATCAAGCACGGCAAGAAAATCACCTCGGACAACCCTTGGGACGCCACCACGTTGGAATGGCAGACACCGACACCGCCTCCGCATGGCAACTTTACCAAGCCGCTCATGATTCATCGCGGCCCGTATGAATACAGTGTGCCCGGCAAGGCAAAGGACTTCACACCGCAAACCGAAGCATAATTTTAGAAAGCAACATTCATGGAAATTCCTTACGTAGTAGAACCCCGGCAGGACACAGGATTGTTCAACGCCAAAGTCGGCATCTGGCTCTTTTTGGCGTCTGAAGTGATGTTGTTCGGCGCGCTTTTTTCCTCCTACATCCTGCTGCGCGTTGGCGCGGACCCCGGCACATGGCCGCATGGTTTGCTGAACATCCCGCTGGGCATGGCCAATACCATCGTCCTCATTGTCTCCAGCATCACGGTCGTGATGTCATGGGCGTCGCTCAAGATGAAGGATTTCAGCAAATACAAAAAGTTCCAGGCCATCACGCTTTTATGCGCGATCACATTTCTTTGCATCAAGTCCTACGAATACCACGACAAATTCACCCATTATGAAGTTGATGCGAATCCCGGAGCAACGGTCCAGGTTGGTGAAGGTAATGACGTGAAGCCTGTCGCCATAAAACCCGGCGACTATCTTGATGGGCACATCTTGGAGAAGGACAATGAAAAGCTCGTCCTTCACGGCCACATCATCAACAGGATTGAAGCTGCCAAGGTCACTCACGCCTGGCAGGAACGGGAAATTAAGGATCAGGAGATCACCATCAAACAATCCGACATCACTCTCAGACCAGACGGCAAGAAGGCCATGGAAAATTTCGGTCCGTGGCACAACACCTATCTCGCGATTTATTTCACGCTGACCGGATTGCATGCGTTGCACGTCATCGGCGGCGCGCTGGTCATCGGTTTTTTGTGGGGGCCGGGGGCCAGGATGTGGAAGACCGAACCCGAACGTTACACCAACCGCATCGAAATCTCCGGAGTGTTCTGGCATTTCGTTGACCTGGTTTGGATATTCCTGTTCCCAGTACTTTATCTTTTGTAAATGGTGAAAATATGAGCGATTCACATAAAACACCCACAACGGCGCAAGCCCAGGCTCCAGCCGAGTCCCATCAGCACGAGGATCTCGCGCATTTTCAACAGCACGTCAAAAAATACCTGTTCGTTTTTTACTGCCTGATCGTCGGGACCATCGTGACCGTTCTTGCCTCTTATGTGCACTTTGACAGCGTGGCGCTGACCATCGCCATCGCGCTATTCATCGCTTGCATAAAAGGCTTTTTGGTGGCCGGTTATTTTATGCACTTGATGTCGGAGAAAAAGATGATTTACGGCATCTTGCTGGCTACCGTGTTCTTTTTCGCAGGCCTGATGTTCCTGACCGTCTGGTCCATGCACCCCAGCAGCCTCGTCCATATCGGCCACTGAACAATGTCACTGAAAGCGTTCCATCTTATTTTTATCGTCGCCTCGATCCTGCTGGCAGTCGGGTTCGCTGTATGGTCGTTGATGGACTATTTCTCGCCGCACGGCGCGATTTGGGACCTGGTGGCCGGAATCGGCGCAATCATCACCGCCATTGGCCTGGTCATTTACGAAAGATATTTCCTGAAAAAGACGAAGAACGTCAGTTATCTATGAAACGATTGTTTGCATTTAAATCTGTTCCTGCGCTGCTGGCGCTCGCCCTGGCGCTGTCGGCGCAGTCCGCGATGGCCTGCGCCATGTGTTACAATTCCCCTGTTGATTCTCCCCTAGCCAAGGGCATGGACTGGGGCATTTTTAGCCTGTTGTTCGTGATCGTTTGCGTGTTGGGAACGATTGCCAGCTTTTTCATTTATCTCGCCAGAAAATCGGCCGCTGTGAACAACCCCGCTCCTGTGCCGGATGCCGCGTTGCCTTCAACTCAGAAAGCCTGACATGGATACGATTTATAATTACACAAAACACATTTTGGGACTGCCCGAGTTGGCTTCCAAGCACGGCGCGGACGTGGACAAGCTGATCGTTTACGTCCATTACCTGATGGGCGCGCTGTTCATCGGCTGGATTTTATACTTCATCTACGTGCTGGTACGGTTCAACAAGAAGGCCAATCCCAAGGCCGATTACGTCGGCATCAAGAGCCACGCATCCAACTACATTGAATTGGTCGTGGCGATCATCGAGGGGATTTTGCTGGTTGGTTTTGCCGTGCCGCTTTGGGCCGGAGCCGTGGATAATTTCCCGAAGGACAGCGACCATCCCACAAAGATCAAAATCATTGCCCAACAATTCGCCTGGAACGTGTTTTACCCGGGACCTGACGGCGAATTTGGCAATTCGGATGCTTCGTTCGTCACGCAGGACAATCCTTGGGGCTTGGATAAAAACGACCCCAAGGGCAAGGACGATTTTATCGCGCCAGTGAACGAAATCCATGTCCCGGTGAACAAGCCGGTCATCATCACGCTCACATCGAAGGACGTGATCCATTCGTTCAAGTTGATCCCAATGCGCGTGACACAGGACGCGATTCCCGGCCTGCGCATTCCGTTGCATTTCACACCGACGGAAGTCGGCGTGTTTCAGATCAACTGCGCACAGCTTTGCGGGGTCGGCCATTCGAGCATGTCCGGCGGACGCCTCCACGTTGACACCCAGGAAGATTACGATAAGTGGGTCGCGGAAAAATCGAAAGCCGCTGCCAAATCGGCCACGAGTTTCGAATAAATTCCAGACTGTGTTTCGTTGGCGGCGTTTGATTTCGGTCGCGGAACGTGGATAAGGCGCGGATTTGAAACTTTTCGGAAGCGGCCGTTTTGGCCGCTTTTTTTTGCCAGCCCACCCTTGCCGTGCAGCCAGTAATGGTTCAGATTACTTGCCTTCGCGCAGAATGCGCCATGAATAAACCCGCGCGACATATCGAATGGCTGGTTTGGGGCGGACTGATCTTGATCATCGCCTTCATCGGCGGAGCTTTTGCCTGGTCGAAGCTTGCGGGCACGCGGCCATTGCCTGTCATTGGCCAGATCACCGATTTCACGCTGACCAATCAAGAAAATCAAACGATCACGTTGTCGAGTCTCCGCGGAAAAGTTTGGGTGGCGGATGTCATTTTCACCCGTTGCGCCGGGCCGTGCCCGACTATGACGCATCATCTGGCCGAATTGCAGGCAAGTCTTCCCGCGAATGAACCCATCCGACTCGTGACGCTCACCAGCGACCCGCAATACGACACGCCCGCGGCGCTGAAGCGTTATGCCGCGCGTTTTAACGCGGATTCCAACCGCTGGTATTTCTTGACCGGGCCGAAATCGGAAATTAACCGTCTCGCAGTCAACGATTTTAAATTCGTGGTCGTCGAGAAGAGACCTGGAGAACAGACCACGCCCCAGGAT
>DASRBR010000523.1:0-2664 GCA_035653495.1 Verrucomicrobiia bacterium | reverse complement strand
CGTTTGCCAGAGATGCAGCACGTTCCCGCCATTCAACGAGACGGCGAACACTTCCAGGCGGCCATCGGCGTTGCGCGCGGCAACCAGCGGCGGCTGGATCTCGCCGCCCAGATTGGTCCATTCAAGCCATTCATGGCCGTTCGGCGCTTTTTGGCGGATGGACATCAACGCGTGGTTCGTCCGGTTCACAGCAAAGACGGCCAGTTGCCCGTCCACGTTCGTGAGAAGGGCCATTCCAGGGAGAAACCCGCTGCCGAGGCTCGACCAGGCCGACCAGTCGCCGTTGGAAGGTTTTCGCCAGCGATGACGCAACTCGCCGTCCGCGCCGACCTTGAACACCTCCAATTGATGGTCGGCATTCTGGCCGACGACTGGCTTGCCATAGAGCGAGTCCGCTTGCGCGCGCGCGAAATCTGTCCAGCCAAAGACGCAGACAATGAGCGCCGCCGCCCACCACCAGACCGATTGAAAAATGCGATTTTTCCCGGACAACATCATGCGGCCAGCCAAACAACACTTCCTGACAAAGGCAAATTATCGAGCATGTCTGAAATTGTGCCTTGCTGCCTCCCATAATACAATCCAAATGCGCTCGGAGCGCGGGCGGCGACGCCCGCACCGTTGCGCCGCCTCGCGACGAAAAAAGGCCGTCCGTAAAGACGGCCTTGGTTTTCTTGAAAGTCCCTTTCGAGTCTTACGACTTTTTCAAAATGCGTCGTGAGCCACAGGTTGCCGCTAAACCAAATAATCCCACCGCAAAGATTGCCAGCGACGACGGTTCAGGGGTGGCGACGAGGACCGGTGAAAAAACTCCCGTACTGTCGCCCGCAGACCCTTGGCTGAAATCAATCGTGTGAACGTAAGCGACCGATTCGCCGGAAGGCGATGTGGTGATCTGCGTTGGGTTGGAAGTGCTTACGAAGGTGAACGTCCCAGAAGCGCCAGGCGCCAATGCAGTGCCGGAATTGTTCTGCCACATGATGGAATTGCCATCCAACGTGTTGGCCCAGCCCAAGGAATTTCCCGCGCTGGACGGATTCGACGGCAAATTGTTGCCACCCAACGTCCAGCCATACCAAAAACCGTTCAGGCTCAAGCTTCCGGTGTTTTGCAGGGTGATTGTATAATCAAAAGAGCCTCCAGCCGAAATCCCAGAAATGGTGGCCATGGCGCTCTGCGCATTGCTGGAAACAGTTGAGGCAAAGGTAATTGCAAGAGTCACGGCAGAGAGAATCAGGAAAGATTTGGTGGTCTTCATAACGGTTCGTTTAATCAGGTGCCTGGTTGTGATTTCTGGCGACAAATCAGTGCTGTTATGATGTGAGGCGGTATCTGTGAAATTGTTCCTAGCAAAATCAAATATTTTTTGCAACTCTCGAATTATTGGCAAAGACTGGGTTCGGATTGAGATTTAAAAGGGGGCTGAAATACCACGACCCGTTGGAAACTGAGGGCCGCTGCGAATGAAATAAGCAGATTCAGTCCCTTGTTTCAGCTAATCTTTCAAATGGATTTTCCCGCCGATTCGTAGACGACCAAGATAAAATTCCAAATCCCAAGCACCAAGCACCAGAGAACATCCAAACAACAAACGTAAAAAAGCCTGCGGGTCTCTCTTAACCGTGAGTGCCGTTAATACTGTAACGCAGAGGCATGCCTGCCTGCTATATTGCCGACATTCCTATCGGCCAAACGCCGTTTCGTCGATGACCGCAGATGAAGGCGCATGAACACAGATTGCCGCATTTCATTCGTTTAAGGCCTGAAAGGCCGGCATGTGAAAGCCCAGGGCAAGCGCAGCGCCGCCCTGGGTATACGGCGCCAACAAATCAAGCCCTGAAAGGGCGTCACAACCCCCCTTCAAATCCAATTTGTTGCGCCCCTTCAGAGGGCGTTACGAATTGGAAAGCCACGACCCTTGATTTTATTGGCTGAAATGATGCTACCCCGACATCCGATGTCGGGGCGGGCACCGAACATCGAATGTTCCTGATTTCCATCTATTGGGCGTTCGATGTTCGTCGTTGGATGTTCGATGTTTCCGGCTCCCAGAGCGGACAAGGCTACCTCCGCCAAGGCTACGGCGAACAAGCTGTCCGCGCTCCTATGCTCCTTCCGTGGCGATGGGCGCTCTAAAAATTGGGTGCAGGCTTTGCGTGCTTTCTTCTACCCTCTGTTTATGTTCGCAAAGTTGATGACCATAAAATCTAACATCCCCTTTTTCAAAACCATTGGCTGCGTCGCATTGGCTGTCCTGCTCGCGTCGTGCCGGTCGAGTTTGAATCACCGTGCTTCGTCGCGGAGTGATAATTCGTTCGGAATGGAAAAAGTGGTGGTGTATGGACGGGCATTCTTGCTGGCGAAGTCGGACCAGCCATTTCATCCATGGGGATTGAATTACGGCAATCACGGGCGATTGATCGAGGATTTCTGGGACACGGAATGGAGCACGTTGGAATCGGATTTCCGAAAGATGAAGGCGATGCACGCGAATGTGGTGCGCGTGCATTTGCAGTTCGGGAAGTTCATGGATGCGCCGGACAAGTCGAACGCGCATGCACTGAAACAATTCGCCCGGCTGGTGCGCCTCGCCGAGAAAACGGGGCTTTACCTCGACATCACCGGGCTTGGAAGTTACCGGCCATCGGATGTGCCTGCATGGTA
>DASRBR010000522.1:0-3846 GCA_035653495.1 Verrucomicrobiia bacterium | reverse complement strand
TGCCGTCCGTCCTCCAACGCGAAGCCAACGAATGGCGCGGCGTCGGCGCGTTGCGGCCGGCTTTTGTGAACGTGCTCAAAATCGTGACTTCATTCACCATCGCGCATTCCCTCACGCTCAGCCTGGCAACTCTCGGCATCGTCAAAATTCCGTCGCGCTTCACTGAATCGGCAATTGCAGTCACCGTTGCGCTCACCGCGGCGAACAATATCTGGCCGATGATCCGCAAACGCGGCTGGATGGTCGCCTTCGGATTTGGGCTGATACATGGTTTCGGTTTTGCGACGGCGCTTTCCGACCTGGGATTAAAACGCGGCGCGCTGATTTTTACGCTGGTGGGTTTCAATTTGGGCGTGGAAATCGGACAGCTTGCGGTCGTGGCGATTTTTTTGCCCGCGGCTTTTGCGCTGCGCCGCACGTGGGTTTACCAGCAACCGGTGCTGCGATTCGGTTCGGCAGCGATTATTCTCATCGCATCTGCGTGGTGCGCAGAACGCGTGCTGAACGTGAAATTCCTGCCGTTTTGAATCACTCTTCCGATTGCACCGCTTTTAAGATTCCCCAGCCGAGCGATGCTGAACTCAGGACAACCGCCAGCAAGGTCAAAATGGCTTGCAAGTTGAACAGGGAAAAAGTCTGGCCGCCCGCATCGGAATTGAACGCATCGCTGACCAATGGGAAAAGCCAGATGAGCAGCGCCAGTCCCAGCAGCGTTGCCGCGCATAAAATCGTCGGACGCAACCAGGAACGCCGGCTGCGCGGAAGCGAAGTCATCACGCGCGCGGTGAAACCGTTGTCATCGACGTAAGAATCCTGTTCGCGCAAGAGCGCGTCCAGGGGGTCGTTGGTTTCAGGTTGTGGCATATTCCTTATATTCCAGCGCGAGTTTGCGTTTCAATTTTTCGCGTCCGCGCAGCACGTTGGTTTTGACCGTGCCGAGCGGACATTGCAATACGTTCGCAGCTTCTTCGTGCGACAACCCATTCTGACAGCAAAGCACCACTGCCGCGCGTTCTGCCGCGGAAAGCGTGTTCAAAGCCGCCGCCAAATCCATCCGCAACTGGGCGTCTCCCGCCGGCGCTTCCTGGGCGTCGGGCAAATCTTCGACTTCGTCGAGCGCGAGTTCCTTGCGTTTGCGCGCCTCGCCGCGGAATTCGTTGTAAGCGATTCCAAACAGCCACGTCGAAAACCGCGCTTCGCCACGGAATGCCTTCAGGTTTTTCCATGCTTTCAAAAAAGTTTCCTGCGCCAAATCATCCGCCAGATGCGTGTCGCCCCGCGTCATCTTTGCCAGGAACGCGCGCACGGGCGACTGATGCCGGCGAACCAGTTCGCCAAAGGCGTTCTGGTCCTCGTGCAACAACGCGCGGACGATGAGATCGGCGTCGGCGAAAGACACACGTTATTTGGGCGCGACTTCAGTTTTCGCTTCGTTCTTTTTTTCGAACTTATGGACAAGCAACAAAGCGCCGCCCAGCAGCATGAATATGAACCCAACCGGCCAGATTTTCATGTTAATTGCTGAGAAAAAGATGAGCAAGCCGAAGCCAAGCGCCAGCATTATCAATCCTGTTCGCAAATCGCTTTTCCTGCGTGGCGGGAACACATCGTCTAACGGCGATTGAGGCGGTGCAAATTGGGATTTGGATGGCGTGAGCAGTTCAGGCGGAATGGGCACGCCTTTGTCGATCATCGCCCGAATAGTTTGATGAAGCAATTCATTGCGGCGACGGCGCGATTCAAAGATCAATCCGCCCACAGCAACGATGCAGATAAATGGAGTAACGATGGCGACAATTGCTATCGTTCCCTCAATCCAAGACGGACCGGGCGGGAAATACGGGCCACCCGCGTAATTTGCGTGCGGATTACGATGCACCTGCGACTGCGCGTGCGGGGCGGGCGGCATTTCAGCCTTCGGTGGCGTTTGCGGGGCGAGGGAAGTTTCATTGGTATTGGTTGTGTTCTCGCTTTCTGCTGTTTGAGCGGCAAGCGGTGAGATGGTAACTGCAAGCAGCAGCGCAACAAGGCAGATGGTTTTGGCAATGGTTTTCATGGTGGACGCTATGTTATTCATTTGTCTCACAAGTAAGAGGCGTTGAGCAGCGTTTTTGGATTCAATTATTTTCGCCATGCAGAGTTGCATTTAGCGCTCGCCGTCAGACGCAGGGGCGGATGCAATCGCGTCATCCTCAAGCGTTTTCCAGGCCAGCTCCTTGTCGGAGCGTGTTTTCGTTGAACCGCGCACATAATAATCGGGATGCCATTGTTTATCGCGCAAAATGCGGCTGCACAGCCTTTCCGCAAAAGCTTGCTGCGAGACATTCACGTTCCTTGCCGCGGCTCGAACTTGCCTGATGTCGTCCGCCAATTGGAAACTCAAGCATCGCGATACCACGCCGTTTTCCGCCGGCCGCAAACTGTGAAGCAGATAATATGAACGCGCCATATCCGTCAGGTGCGTGGTGAGGACGGTTTCGTTTTCAGTGGCTTCATGCCGCTGCTGTTCGCGTTCATTGATTCCGATGGCGATCGCCCATACGGCAATGGCAATTCCAATCATCAGCAGAAAACTTTTTGCACCTTGTAAAATCTCGCGCAAGCACAGCCTGTTCAATTTCATATCCTTGTTCATTTTCCTCGTTCGTATTGACGTTGTTCGTTGTTTTTGACCCAGAGACACTGGCTGATTTGTCTGTCGCGAAAAAACCAAAGCCGATGTATCCAGTCGTTCAACAATTGAGATGCGCGCAGGCGCGGAATTGGATTCAAGTATCTTGAGCGCAACCTCCAATTTACGGATTCGATTTACGATTGAGCCAAAGGTGGCAATCGTAAATCGTAAAATTTATTCTGATTCGGCCGGGGTTTTTGCCAACGTTCCCGAACCTGGTTTCTGGGCGGGCTTTTGTTCCACAGTGGCGATGTAACGGCGCGTCGCATCGGGCAATTTATGCCAGACACTCATGGCGAGCACGGCGCCCAACAACGCGAACGGCATGAGAAAAATCGGCCACCAATGCCAGTTGCCGCGGTCCACCAGCATGCCGATTCCAAACGATTGCAACCCGGTGCCGAGATAGGCAAATCCATCAATGATGCCGGAACAGGTCGCGGTCGCCTTGCGTCCGCCAAAATCCGCCGCCGCCGTGCCGGACATCAACGAGGTCACACCAATGGCCGCCATAACGATGCCCACTCCCGCGCATCCGAGCATCCATGGCGAGGAATTCAACGATGCCGACATCGCCAGCGCCAACAGGAACGCCATCGCGCTCAACAGCACCACGGGCGGCGCGCGGCGCGACTGGAAAAAGCGGTCTGAAATCAGCCCGCCGGCGAATCCTCCGATTATGCCAAAAATGCAGAGCAAGAGACCCCAATGGTCTCCGATCAATTTTGCCGAACCCTGCGGCACCTGCTTCGCGAACAGGAAATACCATTGCGTGATCCCGTTGCGCAGCACGCCCGAGGTGAAGGAGATACCCGCGAACAGGAGCATCAACGGGCTGGCGAAAACTTTTTTGAGCAGGTCCCACGTGGTCAACTCAATGTGCATCGCTCCCGACGAAGCGTCGTGCGTATCAAGGTGCGGGAAATCCGCCTCTTCCGGCGTGTCCTTGATGAGCCACGCGTCGAGCGCCAGCCAGAACAGCAGGATCACCGCCGGGATGAAGAACACCGCCCAGACCGCATCCACCGGCGTGGCATCGGAGGCGAAAATTTTGCGCGCAAAGTCGTGCAGCCACCTTGAAGTTTGCCCCTGTTGTACTTTTGTGACATTCACGATGGCCTGCCCCCAATCGAACGCAAAATAGATGCCCATGGAAATCAGCGTGCCAAATA
>DASRBR010000521.1:0-3062 GCA_035653495.1 Verrucomicrobiia bacterium | reverse complement strand
GTGCCGTTCGTGTTTGGAACAGCCATCGCTGTTTTATTCGAATTCCATAAGAAACCGGAGCCCCAATCAACTGAGATCACTGCCTGCGCCTGCACGTTCGAGCAGAGGTTGATGAAATCCGGCATCGTCGTGCTCCCCGACAGGTAGCCGAAGTTGCCGGCCTGGCCATCAACGGGGGAAGTTAGATATGAGCTCCAGTGGTAAATATCCGCATAGCTGCCGCCCGGATAGCGCAGGGCTGTGACACCTGCTTGCTTAAGCGGGGCGGCCGTACCCGCGCTCCAACCATCCCAGACCGCCATGAACATTCCAAAGGCGCCCGCCGGCACCGTGCTGATTATGTTGGTTGCATTAATCGTAACATTGGCCGGCGCGATGTTCGTGTTGCTATTGAGCGAGATGCCATCCACATAAAATGTTGGTTGCGTCGCTCCTGTCGCATCCTGAATGACGAAGCCGGTGAAATTGGTTTGGTTGGCAACGCCCAAGGGCGCAAGCGGCACGGTAAATTGTTGCCAGGCATTCGTGGGTAGATTGCCCAGCGAGTAATGGCCTACACCATAATTATTTGTGGTTCCCACGTGCAATAATCCATACATCTGCAGCTTCTGGCCGCCGTTGGTGCCGCCATTCAGCCAAAAACTGAGGCTGGCATATGCTGAAGAGTCCTGGTCTGGATGATAAAGTTGCATTCCCGACCAGGGACTGTTGATGGTGACACTGATTGAGTTGCTGTTCCCCGGATAGATTGGAGAAGTGTTCGTGAAATTGAGCGCAGCCCATCCCCAGTTCTGCCAGCCGTTTTCCAGCGCTCCATCATAGACAGTTTGATCCGCGCGCAAGGCGGGTTGGCATACGAGCAGCCACAGAAGCAAGTAGCGCAACCAGTTGGAGGCTGGGCTTTGTTTGTCAAAGCGATATGACACAATTATTGAGAACACCGTAATAAGGCAAAAATGGCCTAATTGCACGCCCCGACTTTGTAATGAGAAATAAGGACAAGATCTATCGGCAGTAGCGCCTTTTAAGAATTTACAACCACCGCTGATTGCGAGTCAGTTTAATGGAGCGGGGGAACGAACCCTTACGACAATTGTGTTAAACTATCCGTAATATCGGCGCAATTCAGGAGACATTTTCCCGACGATCAAGGCTTGTTGAATGACGCCGGGTTCAAGCCCGCCCAAGTCGAACACCTTTATTTCGCCTGCTATCAGCGCGGCCAAAGGCAAGCCGTCCCGCATCAGGATTCTATTTGCAGTGATGGATGCGACGCGCGGTCCGGGTGTCAGGATGCCCGAAAGATTCAGAGGGTCAGCCGCGTTAATAACCACCAGTTCTCCTGTCGGCCCGGCTTTGCGCACGGAGCGCATCAAGCCGATTGCTTCTGGAAGGGCGAATTGCTCTCCGCTGACGCCATTCACGAAATGGCCGCCGCGAATTTCACCGCGCGCTTCGAGCCGGCGATAAACCCGTCCCAGCTCGTACCATGACACGCCCAATGATTCGCGCTCCAGCAAACGGCGAAAGACGACGCCATAGCGCAGCAGCAATGTGCGCGCAAATTTCTCAATGGCCTCGTCACCCGCTCCTGCCTTTTCTTGCTTGTCGGACGGATACTTTCGCAACAGCGACCAGCGTCCGGCGAATTCGATGCTGGTCACGGTCTTGTAATGGCGTTTGCGCTGTGTATCGGCAAGTGGAGCCCGCTTTTCAGACGGGACAAGCAGCGCGCGCAACCCTTCAAAACTGTCCGCTGTCGCCCAACCTTTTGCGGCCAGTTCGCCGAGCGCCTGGGCCACGCGCGATGGCAGCAGTTTTGTTGCGCGAACAATTTCTCCAAAAAACATCGCTCCTGAACCCGCCAAAGTTTGCAACACCTGTTCCGTGTCAGGAGCAAAACCATCGGCAGGCGGTTGAGAGGACAATTCCAGCCATTCGCCTAGGTGCTCGCGATTATAGACGGAAATGGGGGTTGAACGCAGGGGATTGAGCGCGCGAGGATTCGGGTTGTGCGCGGGTGAGAGCCGTCCCCAGCCGACGCGGCCCGTAAGGCAAAGTTGATCCAGCCATTGCGGAGAGTAATCCTTAACGCGCAACGCCAGGACCTCCGGCTCCCATGCGCCGGCAGGCAGTTCCATTCCATCCAATAAATCCAATACCGTTTCGACACCGGTTGGCCCCTCGGTGCGATGTTCCTTGTCGGCCCGTTGCCACGCGACCAGGAAGCGTTGAAAATTCTCCAGCGACACGGGTTGAATTTCCGCGCGCAGACGATTCAGTGTCAGCCGATGAATTCGCGCCAGCAACCGGCGGTCGCACCATTCGATCGTTTCTGCGCCTGGATGAAACCGGCCGCGCAAAATAAATCCCTCGCTTTCCAGCCCAAGCAAAGCTGTTTGAATCTCCGGCTTGCGCAACGCGAAGGTTTCCTCCAAGGCTTGACAGGTGACTGGTCCGATCGCTTCCATGCGGCCCCGGACGAGTTCCCGCAATGCCTCTTCGCGTTCCCAAATCCGTTTCGATTCGGGCGCCGGCGCTTCCACGTAGGGCTCGACGCGGCTTTCGGGATAAACCGCCTTCACCATTGGAAGCCGTTCGGCGGCGACCCAAAACGACGGTTCGCCGGCCAATCGTCCGGCCCGTTTCTCCAGCACAAGTGTTTTCAGAAACGACGCGGCTTCCGGCGAGCATCGCGCGGTTTCTTCATCGGTCATCGCCCCGAGTAGAAGCAAAGCTTCGTGCAATTCATCTGCGTTGCGCGCATCCGGCCACGCCTCGGCGCAAACGCGGTCAATGGCGGCGGCGTCCAGGACTCCCAGCTCATTTTGGCCGGCCGAATCGCTGGCTCGGCGAGTAAGGACGGCCTGGGTACGGCGTTCCTCCAACGGCGCATTATCAAGGAATGCGTAAGGGCGCGCGTTCAAGATTTCATGCGCCAATGGGGAGGGCTCAGGCAACTCGCGCGCCACGCAACGCACTTCGTTGTTTTCGATCCGGCGCAACAATGCCTCCAAACCGTCGATGTCCATCGCTTCAGTGAGGCAATCTTCAATCGTTTG
>DASRBR010000520.1:0-8613 GCA_035653495.1 Verrucomicrobiia bacterium | reverse complement strand
TGACCGGCCAGATTGCACGGGGCATGGGCGCGTCCGTCACGCTGTTCCATGTTGTGCCGGAGCCGCCGCCGATTTATGCGCGGCTTCACCGATTGGAACCAAACGTCGAAGCCGTGCTCAATTCCAAATCCGAGCTGGGCCGCAACCTGCGCGATCAAAAACGCATCCTGGAAGAGATGGGCGTGAACGTCGAAGTCCGGCTCGGTCAAGGCGCGGTGCTTTCAGAAATCCATCGCGAAATCCAGGGCTGCAACTATGACATGGTGGTCACCGGCTCATCGCAAAGCCGCGCGAGCCTGCGCACTTACATCTTGGGCGATGTCACAAGAGAAATCGTCAATCGCGCCACCTGCGCCGTGATGGTTGTCCGTTCCGGCATCACCAGCGAAGGCATCCTGCAAAGCCTCACCGGCTGGCTTGATCGCATCACGCATCACAAAAGCGGGAAAACAAACGGTTAGGCCAGGCAAAACTATTGCCTGTGGCCATCGCTGGACTGGGGGCTGGAAAGTCCCCAAAACCCGCAGACAAGAATGTCTGCGTTGCGTGGCGCAGGCTTTCCAGCCTGCGGGTTCAGGCGACTTTCCAGTCGCCTTCATGTGATTGGAATCCGTTTTTTGAGATACATCCCCTCCGCCAGATTGGGCGTTTTTGCCGGTTGACAGTTGGCCCATGCGAAAATACCCTCTTGGGCTTGACTGAAGAGTATCGGCTGGCCTCAAAGGCCACTCATGCCAAGGTCTCCGGAGAGGATGTGAGTTGAGTTGACCGAAATTAAACTGAAAAAAGGCGAACCAGTCGAAAAGGCCCTGCGGCGGTTGAAAAAGAAAATCGATCGCGAAGGGACATTGAAGGTCGTGCGCAATCACCGGCACTTTGAAAAGCCGAGCGAACGGCGTCGTCGCAAAATGAAAGCGGCCCGTTTCTCCGCCATGTTGAGCGCCCGCTACGCGGATTTGTGATCCTTTGATTTGAATTCTCATGGCCGAATGCGGTCGAATTTGTGTCCGCATTCGGCCTTTGTTTTATGTATTCGTTTTCGACCTGCTGGAATTCGCACCGTCATACGGATGGGCGTGCCATGCTCCGCGAGGTCCGCGAACTCGGGTTCGACCATGCCGAACTGAGCCACGGCACGCGCATCAGTTTGTTGCCCGGCGCGATCGAGGCTGTTGAAGCCGGCGAAATCAAAATCTCCAGCCTGCACAATTTTTGCCCTCTGCCCATCGGCGTGAACCAATCCGCGCCGAACCTTTATCGTCTTTCCGCCGAAAAGCAGAACGAGCGCGACAACGCGTATCGTTACACGCGCAAGACCATCGAGATGGCTGCGCGGCTCAAGGCGCCCATCGTCGTCATCCATTACGGCAGCATGGAGATGAAGGATTACACCGACAAGTTGCTCGACATGGTCGCGCGCGGCGAAAAGGATTCGCCCAAGTACGAAAAACTTTGCAAAGAAATCATCCGCAAACGCGAGGCGATCAAGGAGCCTTATATTGACCGCGCGAACGAATTGCTCAAACGTTTATTGCCGCTCGCCGAGGAACTGGGCGTGAAGCTCGGCATCGAAAACCGTGAGGCGCTCGATGAACTTCCGCTGGAGCCCGATTATCATTTGCTTTTTCGCCAGCTTGGCAGTCCCGCCGCGGTCTATTGGCACGATACTGGCCACGCGCAAATCAAGGAAAACCTCGGCTTCATCCAGCACGCGTTCCATCTCGAATCCCAGCGCGAACATCTCGCCGGGTTTCACATCCACGACGTGCAATTTCCCGGACGCGACCATTGCGCCCCGGGCTCTGGCATCATTGATTTCGCCGCATTAAAGCCGATGGTTAAACCCGAGCACATCAAAGTCTTCGAATTCAGCCCTGCGCTAACCGTGGACGAAGTCAAGGCGGGAGTCGCGCATGTGAAAAAGGTTTGGGGCGAGGAATAGGTTTGGATTTAAGAGTTACATCGTTACAAGGTTACAAAGTTACAATCTTGCACGTGCGACCGCCTTGTAACCATGTAACTATGTAACCATGCAACCCTCGATGACCCAACCGTGGTACGTCTTCCGCACGCAACCGCAAGGGGCGGCCTTCAACATGGCCATTGACCACGCGCTGCTTGAATTCGCCGCAACTCACGCAAAACCCATTCTGCGCTTTTACAGTTGGTCAGAACGCGCCGCATCCTTCGGCTATTTCCAAAAATACGGGGACATCGAATCGCTCACGCTTCTTCGCCCGTTGGTGCGCCGACCCACCGGCGGGGGATTGGTCCCGCATGACGCCGATTGGACTTACAGCCTCGCGTTTCCTCCAGTTGCGCCGTGGTACGAATTGAAAGCCGTCGAAAGCTACCTCCGAGTTCACGAATGGATCCGCTCCGCCTTTCTAAAATTAGGCATCGAAACCGAACTGGCCGAAAATGCCCGCAAAGCAATGCCCGGCCAATGTTTCGAAGGCCACGAGCAATTTGATCTTCTCTGGCGCGGACGCAAGATTGCCGGAGCAGCCCAGCGTCGCAATCGCGACGGACTGCTCATCCAGGGCTCCATTCAACCTCCGCCAATCAATATTGCCCGCCAAGATTGGGAACGCTCCATGGGCGAAGTGGCCAAAGCGGAGCAAGGCGTATCATGGCAAAATTTCGAAGCCACCACGCCATTCATTCACCGCGTGACTGACCTTGTCCAAAACACGTATTTGACCGATGCGTATAACCGCCGAAGATAGAGCGGTTGAAGAAAAACTGTGGCCGGAATCCTGTCTTGATAGCATTTGGGGAGCGCGACCGTCCCGGTCGCTGCACTTGGCGTCCCGCCAAGTGTTTACCGGGTGATTCCGCTCGGCGGGACGCCGAGCGGTGCGGGCGAGGACGCCCGCGCTCCCTTTTTCCAATGGTTTGTCGCAGCTACAGCTTAAATTGGTCTAGTTTCCTCCCAATTCAGATCTTCTGTTGATTCTGTCAAAATTCGGCGACAGACCTCGTAGCCGCCGAGGTGACGAGGCGGATCTGTAAAAGAACCTCCGCCTCCTTACGTCGGCTGCTACAATTTGACTGCAACCGCTCTAGGAGTCATTGAAAAGCTTGCAAAAGCGAATGAGCGGGAGCAGCATCGGCGTGTGAGAGCCAGGAACGGGAGTTTGGCCATTTTTCTCGTCTTTGCCTTCGCGGGGTTTGCGCAGGCTTGCATCACTGATTCAAAATCTTTCTCAAGCGACCAGCGCCAGCATCCCACAATTTCAGAGGCAATTCTCAATCCGACCGTTGAAAAGCCGGACGTCAAAGCGCTGACGTTGGACATCCAAAAAATAAAGGCTGCGCCAAAAACGGGCGACGTCGCCTGGTGGAACGAACTTGCGGGCGCGTATCTCCGGTTGAACCAGCCCAACGACGCGGTCAAAATCCTTGAGCCTCTCACCCGCCGGTTTCCGAACGATTACGGCATCTGCGCGAACCTTGGCACCGCCTATCATTTGCAGGGACGCTACGTGGACGCGGAAAAGGAAATCCGCCGCGATCTGGAAATCAACCCGAACGCACATGCTGGCTGCGAGAAATATCATCTTGCGCTGTTGCAGTATTTAAGTCGCGACAACGATTATCAGATGCGGCACGTGTATCTGGAGGAGTTCACCGAACCGTTCCTTGCCGGGCGGATTCAGTTCATGAGGGCACTGCCGCAACCATGGGTCCTTGCGCAACACGAGAATGTGCTCGCGGATGCCGACCGAAAAAAATTGGAGGATAAAGTTCATCGGTTGCTGCAAAAGACGTCCGGCGTCCGATTAAGCCCGGACAACCGTTCCGATTTGCTTGACCTCGCGATGTCTGACAAGGCGCCGGGATATTTGAACAAGTGGGACTTGGGCCATGATGCAAAATTGGACGGGGCCGTGATTTCCATGGCTTCCATCTACCCTCGCGAACCGGCGTGCAAAGTCATGCTCGGGATGGTTGCGCTCGCTCACGGAGACATGCATCTGGCGAAAGCCGCCTTTGAGCAGGCGATTCAACTCGGGTCGCCGCAAGCGCCGCTCTTGAAGGCGGAAATTCGCCGCATCAACCAGTTTAATTGGCGTTTTTTGAATTTCACCAACGTGACAGTGGTGATAATCGCCCTGCTGATTTTATATTATCTATTCAGCAGATGGCGTGGGCACAGGCGCAAGCAACTTTCCGCAGAATGACTTGTCCTGTTCATGGATTGATGAAATTTTCCCGCCTTTATCCGCGTTCATCCGCGGTTAACACTGTTGAATTCTTTCATGCGTTAGTCCATCTTGCCTCCCATGGAACACGACGATCTGGATGAACTGATGGTTTGCCGCCTCACTGACTCGCACAAATCCGTCGAGCCCTGTTCCGTCGTCATTTTCGGCGCCAGCGGCGACTTGACCGCGCGCAAACTCATCCCCGCGCTTTACCATCTTTACAAGGACAAGCAGATGCCGGCGGATTTCCGCGTCGTCGGTTTTGCCCGTCGCGAAAAAACGGACGACTCGTTCCGCGCGGAATTGCGACAGGCACTCGATCAATTTTCCCGCACCAAGCCGGTGGACGACGCCGTTTGGAATGAATTCGCCAAGCGCGTTGTTTATTGCATGGCCGAGTTCTCCGATTCGGCAGGTTATCAAAAACTCGAGAAAATCCTCAGTTCATTCGGAAGCGAGCCGTTGCGGAACAACCTGCTTTTTTACCTCGCCACGTCGCCCAGCCAGTTCGGCGAAGTCGCCGAAAAACTGCACGATGCCGGTTTGCTGCACAAGGATGGCGAAGAGCAAAAGGGCTGGCAACGCATCGTTGTCGAAAAACCATTTGGGCACGACCTTGCCTCCGCCGTCCAGCTCAACGGCGAACTTACCCGTTTTGCGCACGAGCAGCAGGTCTTTCGCATCGACCATTATCTCGGCAAGGAAACGGTGCAGAACATTTTGATGTTCCGCTTTTCCAATTCGATTTTCGAGCGGCTTTGGAACCGCGATTCGGTTGACCACGTCCAGATCACCGTGAGCGAAAGCCTCGGCGTGGGCGGGCGCGGCGGTTATTACGAGGAAGCGGGCGCGTTGCGCGACATGGTGCAAAACCATTTGCTCCAGGTGATGTCGCTCGTTGCGATGGAACCGCCGGTATCGCTCGATGCCGAGCCGATCCGCGATGAAAAAGTGAAGCTGCTCAAGTCCATCCGGCAATTGACGCCGGAAGCCGTCGCGAAACAGGTCGTGCGCGGGCAATATTTCGCCGGTTCGATTGGCGGCAAACCTGTGCCGGGTTATCGGCAGGAACCAAAGGTCAAGCCCGATTCCAACACCGAGACGTTCGTCGCGTTGAAGCTGCTAGTGGACAACTGGCGCTGGGCGGGCATTCCGTTTTATTTGCGCACTGGAAAATACCTGCCCTTGAGCGCGAGCGAAGTGCGCATCCAGTTTCGTCCGACGCCCAACGTGCTGTTCGCCGCGCTTTGTGGCAACAAGCTCGACCCCAACGCGCTCACCTTGCGCCTGCAACCGAACGAAGGCATTTCGCTCCGGTTCAACGGCAAGGTCCCCGGCACCAGCACCAGCGTGCGCCCGGTAAGGATGTCCTTCAGTTACAACAGCGAATTTGGCGCTTACACGCCCGAGGCTTACGAACGGCTTTTGCTCGAAGCCATGGCCGGCGACGCGACGCTGTTCATCCGCCGCGATGAAGTCGAAGCCGCGTGGGGCATCGTGGATTCCATTCGCAAAGGCTGGGAAGGCAAGCCGCTGACCAACCGCGAATTTTACGCCGCAGGCACGTGGGGCCCGATGGCTGCGGACGATTTGCTCGCCCAACGCGGCCACGTCTGGCGCAATCCGCATCCGGATGTGTAAAGATATTTAACCACAAAGACACGAAGGCACAAAAGGGGAACGGGCGCGGTCCTCGTTTAAATGCGTGCACGCACCGCTTTCTCCTTTCCCGTTTTTCACGTTTTTGTTTCCATGACCCCTCATGAATTTGGAAGATCATTTGGGCGACATCATCCGCAAAGGACGCACGGCTGCAAACGTCACGCCGGAAGCTGCAGCCAAAGCATCGGGAATCAGCGTCGCCGAGTTGGATGCTTTGGAAAAATCAGGGAAAGCTGCAGGCAACGTCAACTTGTCCGCATTGGCATCGCTCCTGAATTTGCATCCGGCAAAACTGGCGAACATTGCCAAAGGCTGGTTGCCGTCGGAAAAGGATTTGAGTCAATGGCGCGAGTTGCGTGTTTTTCAGACGGAACAGGACGGCATCGTCGTCAATTCGTATCTGGTCTGGGACGAAGTTTCGCGTGATGCGGCGATGTTCGACACCGGCTGGAACGCGCAATCCGCCATCGAGGCCATCGAGGAGAACCAGCTTCAGTTGCGCCACATTTTTCTCACACACACGCACGAGGACCACATCGCCGGGATGGCGGCCTTGCGCGAAAAATTTCCCAAGGCGCATCTCCATACCAATTCGAAGAACGCGCCGCCCCAGCAACGCAATCGCGCGAACGATTTCATCCATCTCGGCAGTCTGCGCATCACCAATCGCGACACACCCGGGCATGCGGAGGATGGCGTTACGTACATTGTCGGCACTTGGCCCGAGGATGCCCCGCACGTGGCGATGGTCGGCGACGCGATCTTCGCCGGTTCCATCGGCACCGGATTTCAATCCTGGGACCTGGCGAAACAAAAAGTGCGCGAACAAATTTTTGCATTGCCAGCGGACACATTGATCTGCTCGGGCCACGGCCCATTGACCACGGTTGGCGAAGAAAAGGCGAACAATCCGTTTTTCAGCTAGGTAGCGCCGGCTCAAAAGTACGCCGCGCCATTAAATTGCCACCCATTGGTTCCTTTCGATAAGTACCAATATAGGACGGCTGAGGAATTCACTCGTACCGAAACATTTGTCTTGTTCGCCACATAAATCCTATCGATACGGAATCGAGAAATATTTTTGATATTATGTGGAAGATGTCTGATGCCCGAAGGAGAACCTGGATGAAGAATTAGTTGCTTTATCATAATCCGTTTCTCTCTCTCAAAAGCGCTCGTTATGTCAGCAAGATCTTTCGCCGGCAAAATCCCCTGGATGGCAATTGGATGCTCGGCATGGCTTGGCAGCGATAGGACACAGCCAATCCCAAGCAATACGATCGGAATCAAAATGGCCCATTTCCTTTTCATCACCTATCCCATGAAGGTTATCCGTGCGGCTGATGCTATTCAATGCCAGTCTTATTCTGCTACTTAAGACCGAGCCAGCATGTTACCGACTTTTTAACTACAGTTTGCGCTTCTATACAGACTCCGTTTGGAAATGGGCCAGAAGGGGACAGTTAAGACGGAACGGGTCAAACGAGAATCCCAAGGATTGACCTCAAACCAGCGTGCATTGTTGCGACATCGGTGAAGGCCGGAAAATAGGTGAAAAATATCGCAAGTTGCTCATCATCAACAATCACCAGCAACTCTCAAAATTTTGAGCCAGCTTGTCGAGCCATTTCGGGTGAGTGGCATAGGTTGACCGGGATGTCCAAGGGCGGGTTCGGCGATTCAGCTTTGCCACTCAACCGCCTGCTGGTACGTGATTTGCTGATTTTGGGCCATGAATTTGAGATTCAAAGCGTTGTTGGTGTGGACCGGATGCGCGATTTTGGGAATGAGTGCTCTCGAGTCTCACGCGCAATATCAATTTTCATACACCAACTCACGGGTCGCGCTAAAAGCCAATTCGAAAACCACCAATGGCACGCCAAAGACGAATCTCATTGTCACCACGATCGCCGTCAATCCGACACCTGCCGCCACCAACGAGATCAAGGAAGCGGAACCTCCAAAGGAGACTTTCACCAATTCCGTGGACATGGTTTTGGTGCAGGTGGGCAGCTATTGGGTCGGTAAATATGATGTGACACAAAAGGAATATCGCGAGGTGATGCATTCCAACCCGAGCGCGTTCGGCGGCGACAAGCGACCGGTGGACAGCGTGAGTTATGACGACGCGTTGGAGTTTTGCCGCAAGCTGACCGACATGGACATCAAGGAAAAGAAGCTGCCGAAGGGATATTACTATACGCTGCCCACGGAAGACGAATGGCAGGGGTTCATGGCCGATGCGCCGTTGACAACTGCAGTGACGAGCCTTGACGCAAGCCGTTCCGGCACGAGCCCAGTTGGCAGCCTTGGCCCGAACAGCCTTGGGCTTTATGACACGCGCGGCAACGTCTGGGAATTTGTCATGAGCGACGAATCGAAGCCGTATCGCGTTTTGAAAGGCGGCTCGTGGGAGGATTTCGTGGACATCAATTTGCGTCCGCAATTCCGCTGGTATTCCAAGGCTGGTGAAACCAAAAACACATTTGGTTTTCGTTGCGTGTTGAAGAAGGGCTGATCAGGAGGGTTTCATTAGGAAATCAGAAACTCAGGAAAAGATTATTTCCGAACCCAGTTCCTGATTTCCTGAGTTCCTAATTTTTTTGGATTCGATTGATCCGTTTTGCTGGTGACTTGAATGTAGGATGGAATTATATAGTCACCATGGCATTTGCGGATTTTCCGGAACAGAAACAGGGCATCGAACTGTTGCAGCGCAGCCTCGAGCGCGGGCGACTCG
>DASRBR010000519.1:0-6262 GCA_035653495.1 Verrucomicrobiia bacterium | reverse complement strand
ATTTGCCGAGAATTTTGGAGGCGCAATTGAGCGGCTGGCTCTTCACCGCGAGGACGTCCTTGATGCCGATGGGCACGCCCAGCAGCGGCTGTTGCACGTGCGTTGCGCCGCCAGCTATGGCCTTATCAACTGCATCAGCTTGCGCAAAGGCATCGGCGGCATCATGGCTCAGGAATGCATGGATTTTGTCATCCACGCGTTTGATTTGTTCGAGGCAGGATTGAACGGCATCGCGCGCGGAGACTTCGCGTTTTGCGATGCGCGCTGTCAGTTCAGAAATGGTGAGCTGGTTGAGCATGGGAAATTTTTAAGCTGTCCATTGAGCGATCGTAGCGCAGGCATTCGTGCCTGCTGTTTCGCCGACATTCGTGTCGGCGACGCTGAGGGAATCACGGCGTTTGCTGAAATTTCGGAACAACCGTTGGGCAGCAATGAATCGCTGTCCCCCTCACCCTTACCCTCTCCCCAAGGAGAGGGTAAACAATCTACCCGCGCTTGCTCGGGCCCGCCTTTTGCGATTGCAACCGTCGCGGAAACAGGTCCTCCCTCTCCCCAAGGGAGAGGGCTGGGGTGAGGCGAAAGAGGGCGTCGAATTGCTCCAACATTAGCTGGTTTGCAAACCCGCGATACGGCAGACAAGAATGTCTGCGCTACAATGAGGCGCGAGCCTTGAATGCGATTCGCTTTCATTCGACAATTTTGGGAACTAAAAACAAACCGTTGGCCTTCGCTGGCGCGTTGCGCAAGGCTTCTTCGGTGGGCAAACAAGGCTGCACTTCATCGGCGCGCATCACATTGATGAGCGGCACGGCATGAGCGGTCGGCTCCACTTGCGAGACGTCCAGTTCCTTCAATTTTTCGATGTAGCCAAGGATATTGCCCAATTGCGCGCCGATCTTTTGCTCCTCGGCAGGCGTGAGCGAAAGCCGGGCCAGATGAGCAACATATTTTACGTCAATGTCCATGGCGAAACCTTAAGGTTTAATGTTTAAAGTTTAAAGCCTCGAAATGCCAGTGTGTAGAAAGCACATTTCCGACGTCCAACGCGGAAGAACGTCCAACTGCCAATGAACGGGCGCCGCCCACCGCGATGGGCTTGGCTGCGATTTGAAGGCAGGATAATTTTTGACTGGTCATAAACCAGTGACTTGCCCTGTAATCAATCGCTCGATTAATGAACCCATATTTCAACGCGGCGGATTGGCTCATCATTTTCCTCTATCTGGGAGGCATCATCCTGCTCGGCGTCTGGTTCGGAAAGGACCAGAAAAACACCCGCGATTATTTTCTGGGCAGCAAAAACATTCCCTGGTGGGGCATCGGGTTTTCCATCGTCGCCGCCGAAACCAGCGCGCTGACCATCATTGGCGTTCCGTCGATGGCGTACGGCACCGACATGACATTTCTCCAGATGATCATCGGTTATGTCATCGCCCGCATCATTTTGGCCATCGTCATGGTGCCGCATTATTTCAAAGGCGAAATCTATTCGCCGTACCAGCTTTTCTCGAATGCGTTCGGCCCGTCTGCTCGGCAAATGGCCGGCGGATTTTTCCTGCTCAGCGAAACACTGGCCGCGGGCGTGCGCGTGTATGTCGCCTGCATCCCCATCAAACTGATGCTCGGCGACAAATTCCTCAGCTTTGGCACCAACGATCCGATTCTCGGCGCGATTCTTTTGTTTGTCCTTTTATCGCTGCTCTACACCTATATCGGCGGGGTGAAAGCCGTCATCTGGACGGATGCAGTGCAGTTCGGGTTGTTTCTCGCGGGCGGAATTTTCACCTTGTTTTACATCCCCCATTTTTTCCAGAAAGGCGTGGCAGAAGTTTTTCATCAGGCTTCCGCTGGCGGCAAATTGCACTGGTTCAACAGCGTGTTCACGTTGAGTGCTCCGTTCAACATCTGGATGGGCGTCATCGGCGGGACAGTTATGGTGATGTCATCGCACGGCGCGGAGCAATTGATCGTCCAACGCGTGCTCGCCTGCAAAAACGTGGCCGACGGCCGCAAGGCGCTCGTCCTGAGCGCGGTCATCATTTTTCCGTTGTTTCTCATCTTTCTTTTATGCGGCGCGATGCTGTGGGTCTTCTATCAATCGCATAAGTTTCAAATCGCGCTGCCTGAAGCGCGCCCCGGCATCAAGTCCAATGATTTCATCTTCCCGATTTTCATGATAACCGAGGTGCCGCACGTGCTGAAGGGGTTTTTGATTGTGGCCGTTCTTTCCGCTGCGATGTCATCGGTCAGCTCCGCGCTGACTTCCCTTTCGTCGGTCTCGACCATGGATTTCGTGAAGGCGCTTTCGTGGAAACAACGCAGCGAAAAATTTTATTTGAACTTCAGCAAAATCTCCACCATCGGCTGGGCGTTCATGCTCATTCTGGTTGCGTACATCAGCCAGCACGTGGCGTTTGTCTTGAACGCATCGTTCGCGTTGCGTGGATTGACCAGCGGCGCATTGCTGGGAGGCCTATTGCTGGCGGTTTTTTGGAAACGCGGGCGCGCGACACCGATTTTGATCGGCATGATGGTTTCCTTGTTCGTGATGACGGCAATCGAAGTCCTGCCCAAATTTCCGCGACTTCATTTCCCGTCGATCTTTTGGCCCTGGTACACGCTGATCGGCACGACCGTAACGATTCTCGTCTCATGGTTCCTGCGCGCGTTGATGCCCGCCGATGAAGACCGCGACCCAAAGACAGGAACAACCGAACGCAAGGTGGGCGCCGTGTAATAGGTTTTGATGACACAAATGGGATGATGGCCCCATGTTTTTCTGCTTGGCACACTTTTCAGCGGAGTTAATAATCTGGTGAATTGCCCATATAGCAGTAACGTCAATATTTATATCTATGAACGAATCGAACGACTCTCCCATTCTCTCCACACGCCGCGAATTTTTGAAGACCTCCGGCAAAATCACCGCTGTCTCGGCTTTTGCCGGTCTTTCCGTGCCTCACGTCCACGCCGCGGAAGACAACACCATCCGGGTCGCGTTGATCGGTTGCGGCGGGCGCGGCGGCGGCGCGGCTGACAACGCGCTCAGCGTGACAAAAGTTCCCACCAGACTGGTGGCGATGGCCGACGTTTTCCAGAACAAGCTCGACAGCGCTTACACCTCTTTGAAGGACGCCCATCCAAAAACCGTTGACGTCCCGAAGGAGCATCAGTTCATCGGCTTCGACGGTTACAAAAAAGCCATGGATTGCCTCCGGCCGGGCGACGTTGTCATCCTCACCACGCCGTTGACCTTTCGCTGGGTGCATTTCACCTATGCGATTGAAAAGGGCCTGAACGTTTTCATGGAAAAACCGCTCACGTCAGACGGGCCTTGCTCGCGCCGGATGATGGACCTTGCGCAAAAGGCGTCGGCAAAAAATCTCAAGTGCGCCGTCGGCTTGATGTCGCGCCATCATCGTCCGATGCAGGAATTGAAAAAGCGCATCGATGACGGCCAAATCGGCGAAATCCTTTGCATGCGCGGCTATCGCATGGCGGCGGGACCGCTGGCGGCATGTTTCGTCGAGAAATGGCCGGGCGATCCCACCGAACTGCTCTGGCAGATCTCCGTTTTCCACAGCTTCATCTGGGCCAGCGGCGGATTGTTCAACGATTTTTACATCCATCACGTTGACCACCTTTGCTGGATGAAAAACGATTATCCAATCAAAGCCCAGGCGCTGGGCGGGCGGCATTACAGGAAAACTCCCGAAGGCGCGCCGCTCGTGGACCAAAACTTCGACGCTTACGCAGTGGAATACACCTTCAAGGACGGCACGAAGATGTACATCGACGGCCGGAACATGTATGGCACGTCGGAATTTTATTTCAGCCAGGCGCACGGCACCAAAGGCCTGGCGGTGGTCTCGCCCAACGGCGATTACGGCAACAACGGCGAGCCTTCGACCATTCATGGAGGCCAACGCGCCGACCAGGACTTGATTTGGAAGGCGAAAGTTTTGCCGCACGAACGCAATCCATACCAGAACGAATGGAATGATTTCGTGGAGGCCATCCTCAAGGACCAGCCGTACAACGAAGTCCCCTACGGCGTCCAGTCGAGCGTCACCTGCAACCTCGGACGCCTCGCCGCGCACACCGGACGCGAAATGACCTACGACGAAGTATACAATTCCAACGTCGAATATGCGCCCAACGCGGACAAGTTCACGATGGACTCCGCCGCGCCGGTTGTTGCCGACAAGGAAGGCAAATATCCGGTGCCGCAACCGGGCATCGTCGTTGATCGCGATTACCAGGTCGCGTAAGGCCGGCTTTTAAACAACGCGCCCCGGCGTCCGCAAAGCGCCGGGGTTTTTTTATTTGCGAACACAGTTGCCGCTGGAGAGATTCAATCATGAAGACGACGCTTTATACCGGAAAATTTCTCGCGCTTATCAAGGAAGGCCATTGGGAATACGCCGAGCGCGCGAACGCGACCGGCGCGGCCATCATCGCCGCCGTGACTGACGAACAAAAGCTGCTGCTCGTCGAGCAATTCCGCATCCCCGTCCATTCGCGAACGATAGAACTGCCCGCCGGCATCATCGGCGACGAACCGGGCGGAAGTGATGAATCGGTTGAACAAGCGGCCAATCGCGAATTGATTGAAGAAACCGGTTACAGCGCCGCCAAAATGGAGGCGCTCACGCATGGCCCGGCTTCGAGCGGCCTGACTTCCGAAACGGTGAGCCTCTTTCGCGCGAGCGGCTTGCGGCGCGTGGGAAAGGGCGGCGGAATCGAGCACGAAGAAATCACCGTGCACGAAATCCCGTTGAATGAAGTGGACGGCTGGCTGGAAATGAAGACGAAATCCGGCGCGTTGATCGATCCGAAAATTTACGCGGGATTGTATTTTTTGCGCGGAAATAAATTCTCAGGCTCAAACTGAGTTCAAACGACGAGTAGGGCCGCGCTGCCGCGCGGCTAGGCCAACCAGCAGGTCGGCCCTACCAGCCAAACGTGATTTCGCTCACGCCAATTTCAAGCTCGACTCCACACGCGTCGCGCCATCATGCAGTTTCAAAATCGGTTGCACTCCGGGATGGACATTTGGATTGCCGATCTGGCTCAGCAAAGCGCAAGTCGCCCAGTTGAACGAGAACGACTGGTATTGCGCCTCCCATTTCTGGAAAAGTTTTTCCTGCCGCGCATCCAGCCAAGGCCAGCGCGCCGGTTTGCTGCGAACGCCGCAACGCCACGGCTTGGGCGTCAGCCGCGCGCGAAAACATTTCTGCGTCTGGCAAAGTTTGCGATAAAGCGGATCCGCGCCGAGCGCGTCGAACACTTCATCCGCCGCGGCTGAACCGGCCTCGATCGGCCCATGCGTTGCGAGCAGGCGCAAGCCCGCGCGCGTCCGGTAAATCCGCCACCCCCAGTCCGGGCGGCTCCGGCTCCAGTTCTCGATCCTTGCCAGCGCGGATTCCTGCGTCTCGCCGCGCGATTTGCCAAAGAGTTTTTGCAGAAATCCGCCGGGCCTCCGGTCCGGCAAATCAATATCCACAAACATCGCGCGCGCGGTGTTGAGCACCTGGCAACCGTAGGAATTGCGCGTCACGACCGCCGCGAGTTCACCGGCGTTGTCGCGGATTTCATGCAACACCTGCTCGCGAAACGGCCGGTCCGGATAATACGCGCCGTGGCTTTGAAGAAATTCGCCGGCGCGAAAACGATCGGCGAGACGTTGCGCGGCCTCGATCGCGAGCGTTTGCGCCTCGGCAAGGCTTTCGGACGACCAGCGCCAGCAGACAAAATTCCCGACGCTCCCCTTGGCCCAAAATTTCGGGAAATTCATGCGCCGACGTTAATTCCACGCGCGCGCGAAGACAAGCGGTTTTGGTTTTTGGTAGGGACGGCCCGCTGGGCCGTCCGCGGACGCCGCAGCGCGGCGTCCCTACCCTTGAGAGAACGGTTTCAACGTTCTCCGCACATCTTCAAAAACTCGGCTTCGTCAATGATCTTCACGCCGAGCTTTTGCGCCTTGTCCAATTTTGTACCGGCTTCTTCGCCGGCGAGGACGTAATCGGTTTTTTTGCTGACGCTGCCGCTCACCTTTCCGCCGAGCGCTTCAATCTTCGCGCCGGCTTCCTCGCGCGTCATCGTTGGCAACGTGCCGGTGAGCACAAATGTTTTGCCCGCGAACGGCCCTTGCGCGGCGGCAGGTTGATACAGCGCGGAATTAAAATTCAATCCTGCCTTGCGCAGTTTTTCGATGATGTCGCGGTTGCGTTTGTCGCCGTGCCATTGGACCAAACTGCGC
>DASRBR010000518.1:0-6762 GCA_035653495.1 Verrucomicrobiia bacterium | reverse complement strand
CTTGAGCGTGAGCGTGTTCGAGAAAACGCCCCTCCAGCAACTGTTTCAACCATTTCATTCCCAAAATGAAAACCCCCTCCTTTCTAAACAGTTGCGCCTCTTCGAGTAATAACCGGACACTCGTGGCTGTATCGCCGACTTGTAGTCGGCAGGGCGTTCGCAGGTTCGACGCGCGTGGAAAATTCCAGCACTCCGCAGAGTGCAACTCTGCGATACAGCAAAATATAATTCTGCGCTACAAAATACAGCCATTCACTCGCTAGCCTTCGACGCGGGGGCATTGCGCGGATACGCCCTGACGTTCGCTTCCGCGTCCGGCCACGCTTGCCGTTCGTTCGTGTGCAACTTATCCTGCTTCAAGCTGCAACGGCTGATTGAGAATTATTTTTCAACGCGCAAACAAACAAATTGGCGGACATGAACCATATCGTCTTTGAGGCATTGGCGGACGCTGCGCGCAACGGCGAGTCCGTCGCGCTCGCGTTGATTTCCGGAGCCAAAGGTTCCAGCCCGCAAAAAGTCGGCGCGAAGGCGCTGTTTTATCCGGACGGACGCATCGTGGGAACGCTCGGCGGCGGCTGCCTCGAAGCCGAAATCCAGCAGCGCGCGATCCATTCGCTGCAGACCGGTGCGCCGGAGACGTTCGACCTGTTGTTGGACCACGATTTCGGCTGGGACGACGGCCTGATTTGCGGCGGAAAAGTTTTCGGACTGATTCTGCCCAACGCGAGTGCGGCGGGCGCTGATTTTTGGTCGCAACTCGCCGCGCGCAAATCAAAAATGACCTGGGCGGTCACAAGGGATTTCAAGCTGACGATGCTTCAGGCCGCCAACTCTCAGGCATCAACCATCAACCACCTCTACATCGAATCCATCCTGCCGCCGTGTCATCTTTGGATTGCCGGCGCGGGCCACATCGCGCAAGCCGTCGCGCCGCTGGCAGCCCAGCTTGATTTCAAGGTGACCGTTTTCGACGACCGTCCGGCCCTGACGAACCATCATTATTTTCCCGACGAAATCGCGCTTGAAACGGACGTGTGGGAAAAATTGATGCAATTGCCGGTGCCCGACGCGCCGTCGTTCGCGCTGATTGTCACACGCGGCCATCGTCATGACGCGCTCGTGCTGAAGGATTGGATACAAAAACCATTTTTGTTCATCGGCATGATCGGCAGCGCGCGCAAGGCCCGCATCATCTTCGATCATTTCCGCGAGGAACAGCTCGCCACGCCCGAGCAACTTGCGCGCGTCGCCTGTCCCGTCGGCATCCACATCAAATCGCGGAGCGTCCAGGAAATCGCCGTCAGCATCATGGCGCAATTCATTGAGAGACGGGCGGAATTGGTTTTTGAAAAAAGCGCGCTCAACGCCGCAAAAGGATGATTCGATTCGTCCAATTCCATCGGCGCGTTTCCTCCCAAACTTTTTCCAGAGCGCGGATGAGTGCGCCAAAATCGGCGGGTGAAACCGTCTTGTCATCCACGAAAATCACTCCGCCATGCGCGCGGCCTTCCTCTGCCCAGCTCTTGAGCAAGGGAGGAATGGTCCTTCGGTCGTAAGTGACCAGACTGAAATGTTGCGCGGCAGCTTCGCTTAGCAGCGCCTCATCAGGAAGTCCCAGAAAACGTCCGCTTTCCCACTCAGTCAGAGAACGCACCACGATGTCTCGATTTCTTTGCCGTAATCCGGCGGCGACTTGCGGGGATATTTGCTCATCCAGCAGCAGCTTGAGCATCTCAATGCTTTCGGCTGTGTGAACTTATTTTAAACTCCTCCGTTTGCGGAAGCATGCGGGATAAAGCCTCGGAATCTACCGCATCATTCTCGGCAAGCGCGGCTTCAATTTCTTCAGGGAAAGCGCGGGCGTAATTGAATGCCGCCTGCACGCGTGCTTCCGGCCATCCCAAGTGTGTGGCTACCGAGGCGACCTTATTGCCGTGAGCGCGCGCCAGCATCATGACTTCCCAAACTGCGAGTGAACTGCCCTGGATGCAGGCCTGGCGCCCAACTGTGGAATCACGGAAATCAATGAATGCAAATTCCGACCGGCGCAAGCCTTCCTCAACCAATCGCGCGCTGGCGTCGCTCGGGGTCCAGCCATGGCGGTGTGCCATGCGCTTGAGCCGCGCGCCGCTTTTTGCCGGCAACCTCATGCTGATGACCATGGATTCTGTTTTGGCCATATACTTTAGTTATATTGTAACTCTTGTAAGAAGATGCGGCAATCAGGAGGGAAAGTCAATCGCGCTGTTCCTTCGTCCCAAGCGGGATATTATCGCTTGGCCTGCTTGTTTTCAGCCTGCTGGACAGGTTGGCTGTCTTGTTCCAGCCAGGTGATGACAGGTTGTGAGAGGTCTTTGAAAAAGTAAGTTACCGCTTCATGCGTGGCGTGCGGGACAACAATCACCCGGCTGCCGGGTTTTGCCAGCGTGGATAGTTTTTTAACATCCGCCGCGGGAGCGATTTTGTCATTTTCGCCGGCGATAAACAGCGCGGTTTCGGGACAGCGGCGCAGGACCGTTGTGGTATCCAGTTCGCCCGGCGGGACATCCAATACCGAAGGCAATTTGCGCAAGCCGGACCGGATGATGCCCAGCGGAACCCATGCCGCATAATCTTTCGAAATGTTCAACACCGCGTTCGATAAAACCGCGTAAGGAGCGATTGCCACAACATTGCTGACGCGCGGTTCGACGGTCGCCCAGCGCAAGGCGAGCGCCGCGCCGTAGGATTCGCCCATCGCGGCGACTGGGCCGGTCAATTGACCGTCAGCGGCCATTTTGTCGAGCAGACGGCTCAAATCATTCGTCTCGTGGGTGCCGAAATAGATGCGCTTGCCGGAGGATTTTCCATGACCGCGCAAATCCACGAGCACGCAACGCCAGCCTTCCTCGGCGAGACGCAAAGCCCAGGGTGCCATTGAGAATTGCGCCAATCCGTAGCCGTGCAGCAACACGACTGTGCCGCGCGGCGAGCCGGTCCATTGGTTGGGTTTGCCCGGAAGCTTTGCGTGAAAGGTGAAATCGAATTGCTGTTCGCCGTGTTCGACCCAGTTGCTCGAATTGACGCGCAAGTCATATTGCGCCGGCTCAATGACGCGATAATAAAGCCGCGCCTTGGGATTGCTGACATCCACGTAACGCGAAGGGAAGGTGTTCAGCATTTTTGGACTGATGCCCAGCGAAACGCGGGCCTTGGGCGCAAACCAGGTCGGATACGTGTTCGGCGCCTGCGCAATGCGGTCGGCGACAAATGTGCCGCAACCTTGAGACATTAAAATGAGGGTTGCCAGCACCAGCCATAGGAAAGCCTTCGGCCATCTCGGAGAGAACGCCCAGTTCCGCAACCGCCACGCAAACGTTTGCGGATGGGGGCCGAATGAGTTCGGATTTGTGGATTTAAAACCCGCGTTTGTTTTTCCGCGGATTTCATTTTCAGATGCGCTGATCACTGTTTTCGACTGTTTTTCAAAATGCATGAAACTGTTTGCTTAACTGATTTGCAATAAGTTGCGAAATCTTTCTTCGTTTTCAGGAAGATAGACAAGGATAGCCGGTTCCTGACTCATGAAAAATCGAAAAATCACAGATTGGACGACTTTGTCCAAACCGGGAAGTCAGCGCTTTTCGCCGACAAAGTGATCTTCAAACCATTCAGCCGCCATTGCGGCGACCTGTTCCAATGCGCCCGTTTCTTCAAAAAGATGCGTCGCACCAGGAATGACGCGCAATTCTTTTTCGCAGCGCAATTTTGCGCAGGCAAGCTCGTTCAATTCCAGGACGACATCATCATCGCCGCCCACGATCAATAGTGTTGCTGCTTTTACCAGGGGCAGGGCGCCGCCTGCCAGATCGGGACGTCCGCCGCGCGAAACGATGGCCGTAATAGGAACCGGCGAGCAGATTTCGGCAGACAATGCCGCTGCCGCGCCGGTGCTCGAGCCAAAATAACCGGTGGACAAATCAGGCTCCTGGCGATGGCACCATTCCGTTGCTCCGAGCAAGCGTTCGGCAAGCAAGTCGATGTTGAAACGAAGATGACCGGTGTATTGGTCTTCGCGTTCCTCGTGCGTTGTCAGAAGGTCGAACAGCAATGTTCCCACGCCATGTTCGCGCAACGTCCGCGCGACGAATTGGTTTCTCGGGCTGTGCCGGCTGCTGCCGCTGCCGTGCGCGAACAGCACCACGCCCGATGCTTGCGGCGGCAAATTCAGTTCGCCTTCCAAATGAAAGCTGGCGAAAGGGATTTCGATTTCAGATTGCGTCGCGACCCGTGGCATGCCAGTCCTTTTTCTCTAAACAGTATATCCCGCGAAATCAATTTGCGCCATCACGGAATCGTTTTAAATTGAAGGAACAAGGAGATATATATGCCCGAACAAGAAACGCTCGCACGAGCACAAGAGGACAAGCGCGAAGGGAAAGCGCCCAGCACACAGGCGGGTGAATTTGTCCGCGAAGAAATGCATCACATACGCGAAGGCAAGCACGGCGCGCGTTCCGCGAAGCAGGCGATCGCCATCGGATTGTCCAAGGCGCGCCGCGCCGGTGTGAAACTTCCGCCGCCGCGCAAAGGAACAGTTTCGGAAAAAACACGCCACCAGGCCGAACGCGAATATCGCAAAGGACAGGCGCATACTGGCCGAAAGCCCTCGGCAAAACGTTCGCGGTCGCGCTTGAACGCATTGAAGCGCGAAGGCCGCGGGGCTGCGTCTCATCGAGCGTTGTCTCGCCAGGCGCATACTGCCGCGCAACGACGACGGCGCAGAGGACCTGTAACTTCGCGGCGCGGTTAGAGCAATACACAAAATTGGTAGTCGCGGAATAAGGAGGATTATCAAATAAAGGCCGCATTCTCACGTTGGGCGGCTGCGGTTTGATGCACAACGCTCCACTTTGATGGCTATTAAGCCCAAAGGATTTATTTTTAGTGAAAGCCTAATGTGGATGTTGTTTGTATTCAATGAACTACACTTTCTGGAGTTAAGGATTATTAGTAACTCGCTTCGGGACTTACCTCTGTTTCCTAAGTGGAAAACTTATTTATTCTTAAATCGAAATAAATAGCCTTGACTTTGTCCTTGGCTGGTTTAAAACGATTATATGATTCCCTCGCGAAGGCGCGGCATAAACGCCATGTCCCGATGGCTATCTCCTGCCTTTCAGCCTTTTTTTGCCCTAAAGGGAACCAGTCTTGTTCAACCGCTCAGAAATCGGATCAAGCCGGTTGTTTATCCCGGCACTCACGCATTCACATTGATCGAATTGCTGGTGGTCATAGCCATCATTGCAATCCTCGCGAGCTTGTTGCTGCCGGCGCTCTCCAAAGCCAAGCAAAAAGCGCAGGGTATTTACTGCGTCAATAATGAAAAGCAATTGGCACTGGCGTGGATGATCTATTACGACGACAACGGTCAGATGCTCGTCCACACCGCCGGTGACGCCCAAGCGCCTCCGACGGGCTATTATGCCCCGAATCTTTGCTGGGTGGTGGGCAACGTCAGTTCGACCGCAAATCAATATTCTCCCGGCATTGAAGATGAAACCAATACCGCCTTGCTGACGGGTTCACTTCTTGGACCTTACGTCAAAAGTCCGGGGCCTTATAAATGTCCGGCTGACCCGGGAAATCCGAGAGGGACGCCACGGGTGCGGAGCATTTCGATGAACGGTTACATGGCGGGGGATGGCGGCGGAATTCTTTCAAATCAATTTGTCTTGAACGAGCGTGTGACTGACATCGTGCAGCCCTCCAGCTCGTTTGTTTTTTTGGATGAGCGCGCCAGCTCGATCAATGACGGATATTTCGAAGTCCTCATGACGATCAATTACGGGTCCATCAGGGTCCAGGACATGCCCGCAAATTACCATAACGAAGCCGCGGGATTTTCGTTCGCCGATGGTCACGCCATTCTCCAAAAATGGACCACAGCACTGTTCGACACTGTGGGAACCATAAGTTTAACCGGCCAAAGCGCGCCCAATAATCAGGATTACATCTGGCTGATGCGCAACGCCACCGTGCAGGTCGGCGGCGCGCCATTGCCATAAATCTCGGATACAGCAATGCCGAAAAATCAACATGAAGTGAACCCGAAAAATTTTTGTCCCCGAAATCATCGATAAGATGCCCCAAACTCCCATATGCCCCGAACCCTATCACCACATATATGAAAAAAGTATTCTTCCTACTAACCTTCCTGTTGAGTTTTGCGACAGCCTCGTTCGCGATATTGCCTTGCTATGAACCGTTCGCCAACTCCGTGGGGCTTTTTCCCACCGGCACGGCCTACGCTCCCGGATCGCCGGGCTGGCATCAAACCAATGCCCAGGGAGATTTTTGGTATGAAATCAACAGCACCGGCGGGGGGCCGGCGATTTATCTGACGAATTTCTCGCTCTCTTACCCCGGTCTGCCGGCTTCCACGGGCAACGCAATCGTGCTGACCAATGCGAGCGGCAGCGGCATGCGAATGACCACCGCCAACCCGCAGATCAAAGAGACGCAAAGTGGGGCCAAAGTTTATTATTCCATGATTGTCTCCCTGCCGAACATCGCCAGCCTCTCTTCCTCCACGGGAGATTATTGTTGGGGTTTTAATAACGGCAGCGGAGATCAAACCGGACAGCCCAGCGACTTTCATGCGAGGGTTTATTTCAAGAAAAATGGGGCGGGATACCAGCTTGGCATCGCGAGGACCAGCAGCGTTGCTTACGATCCGACAGTCCACAGCACCAACGAAACTTTGTTTATCGTGGCGTC
>DASRBR010000517.1:0-3116 GCA_035653495.1 Verrucomicrobiia bacterium | reverse complement strand
CCAAATAAGGGCGGGTTTGCCCCAAACCGGATTTGGGTCATGCGGATGCAGGACGGCGTCCATGTTATGGCCGACAAACGAAATGAAAAATCCGAGGCCGAACAGGCCGAAGACGATGGAAGGGACGCCCGCTAGATTGTTGACCGCGCCGCGAATGGTGCGAGTGAAGATGGAGGAACTGTGCGCGTATTCAGTCAGATAAATTGCGGTGATGACGCCGACAGGGATCACGAAAATCGTCATCAGAATCACTCGCGCAGTCGTGCCGACAATCATCGGGAAAACGCCGGCGTGCTTGACGTCGAACATGTCCTTTTGCGTGCCGCCGAAAATGAAATGCAGCGACAAGCCCCGCCATCCATGGATGAGCACGTTCAGCAAAATGATGCCAAGCATCGCGATGATAAGCAGCGTGGCCAGACCTGTCAGGCCGGAAAAGAAAAATGAGCCGAAGTCAAACCGGTCGGACGCAAACGAGCGGCGAGATTTTGTCATCGTTGTCATCGTTTGCCCTCCAGTTTGTGCTTAAGCCGGGAAATGACCAGTTCGCCAGCGAGATTGGAAACGAAAGTGACGACGAACAACAGTGCGCCCAGCATGAACAAAATCCGGTAATGCGGCCCGCCAAAGACCGTTTCCGCGAGTTCGGCAGCAATGGTAGCAGTCATGGTGCGCGTGGAATCGAACAAGCTCCAGGAAACGATGCTGGCGTTGCCGCTGGCCATCAGCACGATCATGGTTTCGCCGATGGCGCGGCCAAAACCGAGCACCACTGCGGCAAAAACTCCAGGGATTGCCGCCGGAAGGACGATTTGCCATGCCGCCTGCCATTTTGAAGAACCGAGGGCCAGCGCCGCCTGGGTGTAACTGCGCGGCACGCTGGTCAACGCGTCTTCGGCGATCGAAAACACTACCGGGATGATGGCGAGTCCCAGGGCGATGCCGGCGACAAATGCGTTGAGGCGGGATTGGTAGCCGAAAACGCTGTGCAACACGCTGGCAAGGACGATCAACGCGAAAAAGCCGAGCACCACCGAGGGAATTCCAGCGAGCAATTCAATCATTGGCTTGAGCCATTCGCGCTTGCGGGGGGTGGTTAGTTGCGAAACATAAATGGCAGCGCCCAAGGCGAGCGGAACGGAAAATAGCAGCGCGACGAGCGTCGCCTTCAAACTGCCGATGAGCAGCGGCACGATATTATATTTTGGGATATCGGAAACCGGTTGCCAGATGAAGACGGGTTTCGAGTAACCGCTCCATTGATACGGAAGAAGCATGTAACGCCACGAAGCGGTGTTGATGGACGCGTCCTTGTTGGCCGAGGCATCTTGGGCGGCTTCGGCCTTGACTTCCATGAGCGTCTTGAGCGTGTCGCGGTCCATCGCGGCATATTCCTTCGGCGTGAGTCCGAGGTATTGCTGCAATTGCGCAGGAGTCATCTTGTCCATGGCTTCAACGGGGAGCGCTTTTTGAGCGGAAGCGGTGTTCATCTGACCGAGAAAAATTGGCATCGCTTCACGGGCAACGAAGAAGAAAATCAAGAAAACCATCACAATCGCTGAAAGCGAAACGAGAAAAATCCCCTTCTCGCCAATCCACTCGAGAGGGCGCGCTCGATGACCGCGGCGCAAGCCCATCCAGCCGATGCTTCGCTTCCCTGGAGCGGTGACTTTTTGCGCCATGACAGCCATTTAAAAAATGCGGGCGGATGCTGAAAGTTCATCGTTCGTCCGCGCGATTATTTTGATGGCACATGACACCTGAATCAAATCTTTAATCGTTTTCCAAGTGAAATCCGGCGTTGAAACCGTTGTATAACAATTGAGCTACAAGGCTTAATGCCTGTTTGTTACGTTTCAGTTACGAAAACAATGAACGCCTCCAGACTTTTTTACAATTTTCAAAACCCGGACCGCGTTTTTGGGGCGCGAAGGCCTTTGAATCGGGGAGGCCAAGACCCCACTCGAATGAGACTTGGTTCACGCCTAGGTTGACTTTGTTCATAAAGGGTTGACCGTCATTACACGGAACAGAACGCCAACTTTAGACCGCTGGACCTTCCCTGGAGAAGCCTGGGACAACCCGACCGCGAGGAAGATATGTTGCGAAGTGCGAAACAGCTTTACGGCTACACATTGGGAGCGCTTGATGGAGAAATTGGACATGTAAAGGGGTTCTATTTCGACGACAAGGACTGGGTAATCCGATATTTGGTTGCCGATACCGGTTCGTGGATCATTGGGCACAAGGTGCTGATTTCGCCTTACGCGCTCGGCAGCATTTATCCCGGTGGACGAATCCTTCAAGTCAGGTTGACCCGCGAAAAAATCGAAGAGAGTCCTTCCATCGAAACACAGTTGCCGGTTGCGCGGCAGCATGAACTGGCTTATTACCGCTATTATAACTGGCCGCTTTATTGGGGTGGACCGGGCCTTTGGGGTATGAGCCCGGTGCCATTTGTCCCTCCTGACTTCGAACCGGAAGACCAGGAAGAAACTCATCCGTCGAACGCCACGAACGAACCCGATTTCCATTTACGAAGCACGTTGGAAGTGACTGGCTACCATGTTGAAGCGCTCAACGGCGAAATCGGACATGTCGAGGACTTTATTATCGAGGATGAAAACTGGGAGATCAAGTCACTGGTCGTGGCGACAGGGCATTGGTGGTCGGGGAAAGACGTGGTTGTGCCGCGCAAAGCGGTCACGTCCGTGAATTGGGATGTATCAAAAGTGTTCGTGAACCTCACCTGCGAAACGCTTTTGCAGGAACCGGAATACCAGCATTCCTACACAGAACAGGACGAGCACGGGGTCCACCTGTTTCGGCATTAAAGGGCGTAAAAACTCTGCCCGCCTTCATCAGTATCGTTCGGCATGGAACGCGCCGTCATTTTTTTGAAAATAGTTTGAATCAAATTTGCAGCCGCGGGGTCTGTATGGATGGAACGAACCGCGTAACGTGAGTAGATGGCTGCCACTTCGGCGGCCCGTCCGTAAAACGCAAATATCATCAATGCACATCTGCCAGTGGGCCTCGTGATGAGCGGGGCCCTCTTCTTTCTGGAATTCCAGGTATTTCTTACCTCTTTGGCCGAAATAAAATGACTTTTTTAT
>DASRBR010000516.1:0-4844 GCA_035653495.1 Verrucomicrobiia bacterium | reverse complement strand
CCGGCGGTGGCGCGCAGACGGCTGGAAAAATTGATTTCCTGCGGCTTGACCGAGGCGAATTTTTCCACCGGCGACCAACATGGAGCTTATGTAAAGCCGGAATACGTTTTGAATGGCCTTCTGGCGGCCTGCGAACTGGGCCTCACTACGGTCGTCACCATTGAGCTCTTCCAGGAAAGCGTATTCCCGGTGGATGACTTCATCTCCCATCCAGACGTCGAGCGTTACATTGAAAAAGGCAGGCTTGCGATCAAGCTCGCGCCGTGGATGAAGTTCAAGGGTAAAAGCCCGCTGAGCTTCACGAAAAAATATCTCGAATTCGTCGACCAGGCCCGCAAACCCGAGACCGGCGGTTGCCAGACGGCGCTCAAGGTCATTTCAATCAGCCCGCGCCAGCAGTTGTTCGCCTGCTGCGGCCTGCCGGTCGAGGAGATCGAGGAGTTGCATCTGGGGTCACTGCTTAATGCCAGCATCAAGGAAGTGCTCAGCCGCGCGCCGGACGATTTCATCAAGATTTGGGTCCATCTGTACGGCCCCGATGCCGTCATCCGTTACGCAAGGCAATTCGATCCCAGCATTCCGTTCCCCGACCAGGCGGCCCATATTTGCGATGCCTGCCGCGCCATGTATCATAACAAGAGGATACGGGAAGTGGTCATGCAGCATCCTCCGCCCAACGTGAAGGACGTGATGGACTTTTATTTCCAAACCATGCTCCTTCCGCCGCAGGAATTGAAACGTTCCCAGACCTCGGCCGCGTTCTCGCATTTTGGCGAACCGGTGTCGGTGCTTCGCCAGACACATGCCATGGCCACATCCCACTGCTGCGCAAAATGAAAAAAACTCCCGAAGATGGCGCAAGGGCGCTTCTCAATCGAATCGAGGAGACCGCCTTCTTCGCGCATTACTCTTTGCTGGGCGACGGCAATGTCCGTCCCTACGACTGGGAGAAGTTCGCCACCCGCCTCACGGGCATCGAGAAGGACCTTTGGAATTTTCTTTTGCTCGGCCAGTCAGTGACGAAGGCCGAAGCGGCAAGATTCCTGGGCCAGCCGGCGCTGGATTTTCTGCTGCGCCACAAGCTTTGCGCGGTGTCCGGCGGCAAGCTCGCTCTCGATGGCTTCTGTCTGGTCCGTTACCAGGGCATGACGTTCTTCATCAAGCGCGGTCCTCTGACCTGGAGTTTCATCGGGGATGAGATCAAGTCGCTCTTGGCCTTTGTTCCGAGGCTGGCGTCCGGTCGCTGCTTGAGCCTTTACACCTCCGGCGGAGTTGAGGTCCTGCCGCTCGCCCGCTCGCAGGTGCAAATCAATTTCGCGGACATGAAAGCCGAACAAAAAAATGTTCTCCGCGCAAACCTGGAGTTGAACGCGTTGGAAGAAGGCGGGAAGGCATGGGAATTCTCGCGCAACGGCAGCGGTTCGTACGACCTGATCGTGAGCAATCCTCCGTATCTTTTTCAGCCGCCGGGAGTCCGGATGCACAAGTACGCCGCCGGCGGTCCCGATGGCCTGAAATGTGTGCGCAAGTTTCTGGAAGCCGCCTCCACGGAGTTGAAGCCGGGCGGCGCAGCCATAACCACCTTCGCTTTTTATTCCGTGCCGGACAGCAAGGGCATGGAGGAACGGCTTCGCGCAGTGCTCAATCCATACGGATTGAATTATGTGGTGGCCGTCTCCAGCAGGCTGATGATGGAACCCGGCGTGCCGATGTTCAATCAATTGCTGGCCGCCGTCAGCACAGTTCCCAAACCGCCGGAGCTGGAAGGGGTGGCAAGGAAACTGATGGACTATGCCCGCGAGAAGGAGTTGACCGCGGTGCATCTGCTCAAGGCCCGCTTCTGGAAGCCTGGAAGCGGCGGCCCGCGGGAACAACTGATCACAAACTATTCCGATTCGTATTACGGGACCTGGACCATTTGACATTTATGAAAAGACGCGCATTCATTGGACTACTTGGGGCATCGGCCCTTTCGATGCCTTTTTTCCTGGGCGAACAAGGATTGGGCCGCGGCTCGCGCAATAAGATCAGCGCCGCAAAAAAAATCCCCATGCGGCTCAAGCTGCCCAGGGACGTCACGGCCATAACCGCGCAACTGGGCGCATCTTCCCGGCGCATTTACCTCCTCGGCGGCACTGCCGCCGCAGTCGCCGCCGGCGTGGAATCGCCCTATTACAATCTTTTGATCAATACGCCGAAATTTTCGGAGCTGAAAAATTCGCTATTTGACTTTGGCGTCACGCCGGTTTCGACGCCGGATCTCCCGGGCAATTTTGCGCGGTTCATGCATCAGGACAGGACATACAATGTTTTGAACCTGAGCTTCGATAATTACGCGCAATGCAGCGCCGGGCAGGAAGAGGGCGGGATTCTCTTCGCCCATAATTTCCTGATCTATAATGTCAAAGACTGTTTCATGCTGGATCCTTACGACGCTTTGAAAGCCAAAACCGCCAATGGTAAGGCATTTTTGCTCAAACCCATCCAGCAGCCAAAAAGTCTGTTGCACGGCTTCGACTATTGTTTGGCGGCGACCTTTGATTGCGGGCTGCTGGGGTTCCACCCTTCGCCTGAATATAAACAAATCGAAGAACGCGTCTTCAACTCCACGCCGGCAGAGGAGGATTCGAAGCAGATCGTCTCCAAGGTGATGGATTACATGTCCGACGTGCTGGAAGTCGGCGGACTGGACGCAGCTTCGCGGTTGTTGCTCTCACCCGTCTGCCTGGCGTCCGCAAAGAATGCGGCGCAAATTGATTTTGCAAAAATCGAAGCAGGATTGAGACGTTTGCACAAGCAGGGCACGGAGGTTTCCGGCCGCGATTTCCTGGGCCTGATCCATTCGGAATTGAAGAAGAAAGCTTCGGGAAAAGACGGCGCGGGTTTGCCGGAATACCTGGCGATGAGAGGCGAGACTTTCCGCAGGCTTGAAGTGCTGATGGACGCCATGGAATCGGCCGTTGCCTGACGCTACGCGCATCGAGCGCGCATTGCCATGACCTTTCGTCCCGTCGCCAGCACACAAGTTGCCGTTACCACCATTGTCGCGCTGAGTATCCTGGTCGCTTTGGGGATTTTGTTCCTGGTCATTCAGCATCAAACAAGGGACAGAGGCATCACTCACCACACCTTGCTGTTCGTCGGCTGCCTTCTGCTTTTCCTTGCAGCCGGCTCGCTTGGTTTTCGCATCCGCTCCTACGAAATCAATTCGGGCAATTTGATCATCCATGCAGGTTTTGGGAAAAAAGTGGTTCCATTGGCCGGCCTAAAAAGTGTGAGCCTTGAAGAAAACCCTTTTGCGGGCGCCACAAAAGACGCAGCCATGGCAGGCGTGTGGTCCTATTACGGAGCTTTCAGCAGCACGAAATTCGGTCTTTTTCACGCTTACGCAACCACCACCGCGCGCGGAGTGATGCTGACCTGGCCTGACAAAAAAGTGCTTGTCACTCCGGACAACACGTCGCATTTCCTGCAATCGGTCAAACAAGCCCAATGAACCGCTTCATCCAAACCTTGCGGGAATCAGGATACCGCCAGTTTTATCTCGCGTTTGGTGACGCCAATTTGCGCCAAAAAGATTGGTTTCTCGCCGCCAAAACCCTCCGCGGTCCGCTGCTCGACCTGGTGAAGCTGTTTTTATTGCAACAACCCGTGCCGCGCGCTCACGCCATGGCTCTGCTGGGCGAAGACAGTCTCGGGGACCTGCTCAAATGCGGCATCCTCCTGCAAAAATCCGGGCAGATCATCAGCGACGCCTTTCTTCTCATCTATTGCCGCGGTCACGCGATGTTTTGCCAGATGAAGCCGGACACCTTCGCCTATTTCGGCGACGACAGCCTCGCGCTGGCCACCTACCAAACGCCCGCGCCCGGCGGCCGCGTGCTCGACCTTTGTTGCGGCCCGGGCATCCAAAGTTATGTTGCGGCAACTTATGCCGCCAAAGTGACGGGCGTGGAAATCAGGAAGGAAACGTGGCGCATCGCCCAATTGAACCGTCGGCTCAATGATGCGCAGCGCGTGGAATTCATCTGCGCTTCGGCGGAGGATTTTGCCCGCACGACCAGCGAAAAATTCGACCGCATTCTCTTCAACCCGCCGTTGGTGCCGATGGTCCCTGGCTACAAGTTCGCTTTTGCCGGCAATGGCGGCGCGGATGGACTGGACGTCACGCGCCGCATCGTCAGCCTTTATCACGGAAAACTTTCAGCCGGCGGCGCAATTGAATTCGTCGGGATAGAACTCGGCCGGAGTGACCGTTCCATGGAGTGCGCGGAAATCAAGGCCATCGCGCGCCGTCACGGTTTGGGCGGAAGGGTCCAGCTTCTGAGCCAGCATCCCATGAAACCGTTCGCGCCGCTCTTCGAGGCGCTGGCTTTGAGTTTCGCGAGGGACAACCGATTGGAAATCGATGAAGGCCGAAAAATCCTCGCAAATCATTTTGCCAAATTGAAAGCACGGGACTGGTGGCTTTTCTTTGCCTCGCTTCATCGCGCCTCAAGCACCGCGGATAAAAATGTCTCCATCGTGGATGTTTCCAAATCGTTTTGGGGAAATTGGTTTGTCTAGAGGGCAGCGGCTGTTTGATTGATGAGAACGCGATGGATATTTCCGGGTGGAACGGGCAACTTGCCCGTTCAGGTCGGCAACCTGCCGACCTGTTAATGTTGTTTTGGCTGCATTCGGCACGGTATTTCTGAAAATGCTCTATTGAGAATCGTATAATATAGTGACGTTTTCACCATAATTCAGCCTGTTTCCAGAAGGCGGTGATCAAGGTTTTCCGGCGGCGCATCCGGCCTAATGCCTTGCGGGCTTGGGAACTCAACTGGAAGTAGTCTTTCGGG
>DASRBR010000515.1:0-12532 GCA_035653495.1 Verrucomicrobiia bacterium | reverse complement strand
GATTCAGATTATACAAGCCGCTGCCGTCGCCGAAATGCATGCCGCTAAAGCTCCCGCCGATAAACGACGGGCCATAAAAATCGCCGTTAAATGTTCCGTAAAATTCATTCAGGCCGTTGTTCAACGTCACCGCGCCATTATACGTGCCGGAAAGATCTGTCGAGGGCAACGGCCCAAGGAGATTGCTCGCGGTGGTCGCCATTTCAGCGTAGGGCGTAGGGGTTATTTCCTGGCGCGGCACAAGCGTGGTGAATGCGCCGCCGCCGTTCGTGCGCACCGCGATTTCCAGCCAGTAATTCGTGCCGGTAAAGATCGGCCCAAAATCGAGCGTGGCCATGAACAGCCCGTTGCTGACGCTGGTGGCAGAATTGGTGATCGGGCCGGCAATTTCAGTTCCATTGGTGAGGGCATTGAAAATTGCGAACCGCAAGTCGTAAGCGCCATTGGCCGAACCGCTGCCATCATTGAGTCGGCCTTGATAAGTGAAGGCAGTGCCTTGAGCGTGTGCAGCCAAAACGGATGAGAACAGGATAAAGCAAAGGAAAACTTTCGTTCGCATAGATGATCCTTCTGATTTGGATTTCTAACTGAAAAAAAAGCGGACGAGGCTGCGCGGCATCACGCAAATTCCGCGGCAGTGAGATAAACATTTTGCATGAAAAAATTCAAGAAAAATGGGGCAAAAACACGAAAAAATAACGGCGCAATATAGGTTGTGCCGCCATCAAAAAGAGACGCTATATGCAGCGGTTGAGACAACGCGAAAGATGGTTTCTGGAGTCGTCATTCGCCGGGTGGGCGCGGAATAAAATTCCAAGCACCAACATCCAAGCACCAGAGAATATCCAAACAGCAAACATCAAAAAGAGTCCTCTGCCGGCCTATTGTGAAAAATCACTCTCTCTGACTTTCCTACTCGGCTTCAACTTGACCATCTTGTTGATGGAAACAGACTGGTTGTCCGACAAGGGCTCAGCGCGTTTTTCCTTTTTGATTTCGTTCACGGATTTGACTTTGGCGAGCGTGGCTGAGCCTTCCAAAGCCTTCAACTCGGCGTCATAATAATCAAACCAGGGCATGCCGTGTGCGGCGTATTGCCACGCAGGGATTGGTCGCGTGGGCGGCATCTCTCCCGTGATGGAAAGCCATGCGCTGGAATTGACCAGGTGCAAAAAGCAACGGCTGCTGTGTTCCGTGTCCCAATCGTGGATGGAAAATGGGTCCTGATAAATCTCCTGTCGCATGCGGCCTCCTGCGCCGAGGCCCATTTCTCGACAGCCCGGACTCTGGCACAATTCATAAAGTTCCTTGGCCAGGATAACACGCTCCTCTATAAGATGCTTTTGGATCGCGGGAAAACGTTTTTCGAACACTTCGCTGCGCATGGGAAAAACTTCTATCTGCATGCCGCCAAATTCCGCTTCACCGGTCAATTGCTCTTCCACGGAACAACCTTCTCCCAACGGCGCGGCCACGAATTGGCGGATGATGCCCTTCTCCACGCAATAGCCATCCAGCCACGGCTGGCCGGGCGCCACCATATAATCCTGGGGATTTCGGCCAAGGCCATTGCGCCATTTTTCTCCAGAGACGGCGTTTATCTTGCCTGTCGCAATCTTGATGGCAAAAGGATATTGCGCGTCGCGATTGGACATGTGCGAGGAATTGAAGCTGACCCATAACGCTTCGGATTGCCACATGGGCAACAAAACGCCGCCGCGGTTCAGCCACTTGGCAGGAACCTTCGACGCGTAATCATCAATATGGCGCAAGGGAAACAGTTCAAGGCCCGGCGGCAATGGATAATTGCGGCCGTCATCCGGTATTCGCAAAGTGCGCTGTAACGAAATGTCGATGCGGGGTTGCAACGGCAGCTCGGGAAAGCTCACAACGAGTTGATTGGATTGGATTTCGATCATATATGCTCCTCCTTGATCACCAGTTCCCATCACGCACCTCCCTCACGAGGCGAAGCACGGCATGGTCCGGCATGTCTTTTAATTCACGGATCAGTTGCGAAAAAAGTTTTGGCCGTTTGCGGATGATTTCCTGCAAATCCTCGGAAATTTTCCCCGCCATGGCCAGCAAAACATCAGGGTCCTCCCCCAACTCGGAGGCCAGGGCGCGCGTGGTTTCGGCTGAAGGCCGGGGCTCAAGCCCCCGCTCAATCTTGCTGAGATACGAGGGCTCGACCCCCACCCTTTTGGCCAATTGGCGCAAAGAAAAGTGATTGCCTTCGCGCTGCTGCCGTTCCAGGCGGCTTTTCCGCAAATGATGGCTCAAAACATCTTTCATCATATGTGTATCATTTACTACATAGTAAACAGTCTGTCAACGTAAAAAACCAATCAGTTTTGAGCGAGCCAATTTTTTTACTAACTACTTATCCCAGAAAATCTTATAGATGACTCTGTGCGGCTCCATGCCTTCGAAAAATAACTTCACCGTTTTTCCTTTTTTCCTTTTCTCATGCGTTTGAAACCCCTATCGTCAGGTGCCAAGAATCACAACTCCACCCTATGCGATACCTGAAACTATTCCTGCTGGTGCTCCTGGCGCTTGCGTGCAATTCGACCCGCGCCCTGACCATCATCCCCACTTTCGACTCGACCGTCACCAACCAGCCCAATGCGCAGCAAATCGAAGCTGCCTATTCCAATGCCATTCAAACTTTGGAGACGCTTTACACCAATTCCGCCTCGGTAAACATCACCGTGTATTGGGGAAGTCCCTCGCTTGGACAAAGCCAAACTTCATTGGTTGGCAACCCGACCTACTCGCAATTGGTCGGGGAAATCAAAGGCGCTGCCAAAACTCCGTATGCCAGCAATGCCGTGGCCAGCCTTCCCGTGAGCGACCCCGTGACCGGCTCGCATGTCTTCTGGATTCCCAATGGCGAGGCCAAGGCTCTGGGTTTTATACCCAACGACAACAACGAGGACGGAGCCGTTTATTTCGAATCGGATGTGACCTGGACGTTCAGCCAGACCAATCGCGCGGTGTCCGGTGCGTACGATTTCATTGCTGTTGCCCAGCATGAAACGAGCGAAGTCCTGGGCCGCAGTTCCGACCTTGGCTCGAATCCTTCCGGCGGGTTCATCCCGTTTGACCTCTTCCACTTCTCTGCAAACGGAGTGCGAACCTTTGTGCCCAATCTTTCCGGCGCTTATTTCTCGATCAACAACGGCGCAACGGTGCTCAAATATTTTTCCACCTCGTACGATCCGCAGGACTGGCTGAACGGCAGCGGACCGTCCGATGCTTACAATGCTTCCCTAGCCCAAGGCCAGGAAGGTCCGCTTTCGTTCGCTGACCTCGTGGCGCTGGACATTCTTGGATATCAATTGCACTTCACGGCGCCGCGCGTGAGCCAGACCCGGCTTGCCAATGGAAATTTTCAACTTACTTTTAACAGCGTCACCGGTTTGAACTTCCAGGTCCAGGCCAGCACGAATCTCCCTTCCGGCGCCTGGACAACTCTGGGCGCACCCGTGGAAAGTCCAGCCGGTCATTACATATTCACCGACACCCAAACATCTTCACACCCGACCCGCTTCTATCGAGTAGTTTTGGAATGATATTTGGGTTTATCCTGGCCGCTTTTTCGGGGCGATGAAGCCGGCGTTCTTCATGCCTTGAAGCGACAAGGTCGTGAGGCCTTCCAATTCTTTGAAGAGCGGTTCGTCAATAATTTTAAAATTGAAGCACGATTTCCCCTGCATCCGCGCTTTCAGCTCCCTCGAGCAACCGTCCAGCAATTTCGGATTACCATAAACCCCCGTCAAATGAAAGCCAACGTAGGATTTTGTCTTTTTAACCCACGCAACCGGGATAACAGGTGTTTTCATTTTTCCGCGCCATGCCTGGACGGTCGCTGGGCCCGTCGGCGCTTCCAAACTGTAATGATCTTTGGTGTCGCGGCCGACCGAAAACTCAGGCAACTGTTTTTGCAAGAGGCTTCGCAGCCGCGAAAAGACTATATCGAATTGCGCGCTCATAAGCCGGATGGGTTGTCGAACGTCTGGCCGCATGATAAACAGCTTTTACCGCAATATCAACAACACCTCGGCGTGGTTCCGTACCGCGTCGGATTGGCCTCGCGGACGAGGCGGTCCGCGCTCGCATGCTTCGCTTGCTTCGCGGCCTTCGCGCAACAAATGTTATCTTAACAACTCCTCGGCGTGTTTGCGGGCGGCGTCGGATTGGCCGCCGAGCATTCGGGCAAGCTCGGTCACGCGTTCTTTTTTGTTGAGCAAGGTGATTTCGGAAATCGTGCGGCCTTCTTTCACCTGTTTGCTGACGACATAATGCGATTCGGCCTGCGACGCGACGGGCGCAAGGTGCGTGATGCACAGGACTTGATGTTGTCGCGCGATCTGCCGCATCTTTTCGCCAACTGCATTGGCCGTTTCGCCACCGACGTTCGCGTCCACTTCATCAAACACGAGCACGGGAATCTCGTCCACCAGAGCAAGCACGGTCTTGAGCGCGAGCATCACGCGGGCCATTTCGCCGGAAGAGGCGATGGCACGCAACGGACGCGGCGGCTCGCCGAGGTTTGGCGCGAATTGGAATTCGATTGTGTCCAGCCCTGACGATGAAAGTGGATGGTTGGTGGTGGATGGTTGCGCGCCGGAAATGGAAACGGTCTGCGGCTCGAGCGTGGTGATGGCGACATCAAAATGGCATTGGCCGAAACCGAGGTCTTTCAACTGCTTGACCGTGGCCTTGGCGAGTTGCGGAATAATTTTGCGGCGTTGTTGGGAAAGTTCCTGGCCGGCGCGCCAGAGTTCGCCGTCCAATTTTTTCAATTCTCCGTTCAAACGCGCGAGTTCAGCGTCGCGTTGCTCAAGCTGCTGCAATTTTTGTTTCGCTTCGTCGCCGAAAGCGATGACTTCGGCGAGCGTCGCGCCGTATTTGCGCTTGAGCGAATGGATGAGGTTCAGCCGTTCCTCCAATTGCTGCAGGCGCTCGGGGTCGAGGTCGATTTTATCCGAATAATCGGAAAGATTGCCCTGCAATTCGCGCAAGACGATGGTCAGTTGCTCGTGGTCGGCGGCCAGCCGCGCAGCGACAGGGTCAATGCGCTGAAGGTCGTGCAAGGCGCGGCCAAGCAAACCGGCGTTCGCGAGCAGCGAAGCCTCGTTCTCGCTCAACAAATCGTGCGCGGCCTGCGTGAGTTCGAGGAGCTTTTGCGCGTTGCTGGCGCGGCGATATTCTTCCTGGACGGCGGTGTCTTCGTCCGGCTGCAAACGCGCGGCGGAAATCTCATTCGCTTGAAAGCGAAGCAGGTCCAATTGTTGCGCGTAGGTTTTTTCGTCCACGATAAGCGCGGCTTTTTCAGATTCCAATGCGGCGCGGCGCTTGACCAGTTCGCCGAATTTTTCGCGCTTCGGCTGCAGATTGCCGAAGGCATCGAGGATGGCAAGCTGTCGCGAAGGATGCAGGAGGGATTGATGGTCGTGCGGGCCGTGCATGTCCACCAGCCATTCGCCGAGCGCGGCGAGCGCGTTGAGAGTGGTGGGCGAGCCGTTGATGAACTGGCGGTTCGTGCCGGAACTGGAAAAGGCGCGCTTGAGCACGAGCTGGTTGTCCTCGCACGGCTCAAGGCCGTTTTCATCCAAAAAAGTTTTCAGCGGCGCGCGAAGTTTCGAGATATCGAAGACCGCCTCGACGGAGCAACTGTCGCATCCGCTGCGGATGAGCGAGCGGTCGGCGCGTTCGCCGAGCACAAGGTTCAGCGCGCCGATGATGATGGATTTGCCCGCGCCGGTTTCGCCGGTGATGGCGTTGTAGCCGGGTTGCAGCTCCAGCGTGAGATCGGCCACCAACGCGAGGTTTTTGATGCGAAGTGTCGTCAGCATGTTAGACTTGGGCGCGTTGCGACGCTTGTAGCGCAGGCTTTCGAGCCTGCGGGTTCGCGGAACTTTCCAGTTCCGCCTTGCGTCAAACGGTTGTGCTCAATTTGACGATTCCATCGTCGTTCGGCAAAATAAATTTTGGCAATGTCATTTTCGTTCATATTTCTCGGCACGGGAACGTCCCAGGGCGTGCCGATGATCGGCTGGGAGTATCCGGCCCAATTCCTTGCGAACCCGAAAAACCACCGGACGCGCCCCTCGATCTATGTGGCGACGGAACAGACGAAAATCGCCGTGGACACCACGCCGGATTTTCGCACGCAAATGTTGCGCGAGAACATCCGCTGGCTCGATGCGGTGGTGTTCACGCATTCGCACGCGGACCATATCATGGGCCTGGACGATTGCCGCCGGTTTTGCGACATCCTCGGCGGCAAAGGCCTGCCGATTTACGCCAACGCGGCGACCATGGAAAATTTGAAGCGCGTTTACAATTACGCGTTTCACGACGGCCCCTGGCCAAAAGGTTATTTCATCCCGGAACCGCACCTGGTTGAACGAACCTTTCGCATCGGCGACCTTGAAATCACGCCGCTTCCCCTGCCCCATGGCCGCGCAGTGACCAATGGTTACCTCTTCACGCAGGATGGAAAAAAACGGCTCGCGTACATGAGTGATTGCAAGGAAGTGCCTGTCGAAATCATCAAACAAACCGCAGGCGTGGAAGTCGCCGTGCTGGATGCATTGCGGCGCACACCGCACCCGACGCACATGTGCCTGGACGAAGCGTTGACGGCGGCGCGACGCATCGGCGCCGGGCGCACCTATTTCACGCATTTGACGCATGACTATGACCATGACCTCGCGCAGGCGGAATTGCCCGCCGGCGTGGAGCTCGCGTATGACGGGTTGCGGGTTGACTGCGGCAAATAGCTGGTGGACTGGTAAGGACATCGCGCTGCGATGTCCTTCAACGGACGGCGCAGCGCGCCGTCCCTGCCATTTTTGAAATGAAGCGATTTTTTATTTTTTTCGGAATTTTCGGGCTGGCCAACGCGGCTGTTTTTGGCGCGGAAAGCGGCGCTCAAGTTTTCGTCGTCTATAATTCGCGCGTTCCCGAATCGAAAGGAGTCGCTGAACATTACGCGGCGATGCGCGACGTTCCGTCCGATCAAATCCTGGGCCTCGATTTGCCGACCAGCGAAAAGATCAGCCGGACGGATTTTCGCGAGCATTTGCAAAAGCCGCTGACGAAAGCGCTGGAATCCAGGCGCATCATCCGCTGGGACACGGTCACCACGCCGGCGACAAAAGATCAACCGCGCCGCGTGGAACAGCGGATTGTTGCGACGAAAGTGCGCTATCTCGTTTTGTGTTACGGCGTGCCGTTGATCATTCTTAAAGACCCGGATTTGCACGAGCCGGACGCGGAAAAATTGCCGGAGCAATTGCGTCGCAACGAGGCCGCCGTGGACAGCGAACTGGCCTGCCTTCCATTCCTGGCGAACATGCTGCTCGCCGGGCCGCGCGTGAACGCCTTTTACAACTGCACGAACGCCCAGCAACTCAATCTCACCAACGGCATCTTCATGGTCACGCGGCTTGACGGGCCGACGGCGGACATCGCGCGCGGCTTGGTGGACAAGGCGATGGAAGCGGAAAAGAACGGGTTGTGGGGCCGCTGCTATTTTGATTCGCGCAGCTTTTATGACGGCCCATTGAAGCTGGGCGATGAATGGATCCGTTACTCGGCGGAAGTTTGCCGGCGGTTGGGCTTCGACACAGTGTTGGACACCAATTTCGGTTGTTTTCCGGCGACCTTTCCGATGAGCCAGATCGCCTTTTACGCGGGCTGGTATGATGAAAATGCGTCAGGACCGTTCGCCCGGCCAACGGTGGAATTCATGCCCGGCGCTTTCGCCTATCATCTGCATTCCTTCAGCGCGGCAACTTTGCGCTCGAACAGGCGGCAATGGGTTGGGCCGTTCCTTGACCGCGGCGTGACGGCCACGATGGGTTGCGTGGATGAACCGTATCTCGGCGGCACGCCGAACATTGCGCTTTTCTTTGCGCGCTTCATCGATTCTGGTTTCAGTTTCGGCGAGGCGGCTTACGCGTGCCAAAATTATCTTTCATGGCAGACGACAGTCGTGGGCGACCCATTGTACCGGCCGTTCGCGCGCGCGCCGATGGAATTGATGCAAGACCTCGCGCGGCGTCATAATAAAAATCTTGAGTGGGCCTATCTTTGGCTGACGAATGTGAAACTTTTGCGCGGCGAGAAATTGCAGTCGGTGATAGAAGCACTGCAAACCGTTGACATCCTGGGCACGAGCGCGGTGTTGCAGGAAAAACTGGCCGACCTGCGCGAACAGGAGGGCAAGCCCGCGTTGTCGGTGGAGGCATTGCAGCAGGTTTTGACACTGGACCCCACGCCGCAACAACGCGTACGCGTGATGCTCGAATTGAGCGAACGATTGATTGGACTAGGTCGCGAAGAAGAAGCTTACAAAGTCTATCAACAATTCCTGACGCAGTGTCCTGATTATGCCGATCCGCTCTCGATTTATCGCAACCTGCTGAGTCTCGCGCAAAAACTTAACCACAAAGCCGACGCGGCGAAATACCAGCGCGAAATGGGTTTATTGACACAACCCAGTTTTCCGTCGGCAAAAGGTCCGCCGAGAAGGCATGGGACGTAGGTGGAGATGGTTAAATGGTTACATCGTTAAAAGGTTAAATAGTTACAATCAAGCGCGATAGATCCGCTGTTCGCTGATCAAACGATTTAACAATTTAACTATTTAACGAAAATCACTTCGCCTGCGCCTTCTTATCAAACGCAGCGTCAAAGGCCACTTTGCTTGGCGCGAAATCGACTTTCTTGATGAACGCCGCGGCTTCGGTCGCGCCGTGTTCGCGGTCCATGCCGATGTCTTCCCATTCGACCGAAAGCGGTCCCTGGTAATTGACCTCGTTTAACGCGCGGATGATGCGCTCGAAATTGATCGAGCCGCGGCCCAGCGAACGGAATTCCCAGAACCGGCGCGGGTCGCCGAATTTCGTGTGGCCGCCGAACACACCCGCTTCGGTCGGCGTGCTCGACCAGTAAACGTCCTTCATGTGGACGTGATAGATGCGGTTGCCGAATTTTTGGATGAACCGCACGTAATCCACGCCTTGATAACCCATGTGGGACGGGTCGAAATTGAAACCGAACTCGGGGCGATTGCCGATCGCATCCAATGCGCGTTGGGCGCTGGCGATGTCGAAGGCGATTTCCGTCGGATGCACCTCGAGCGCGAACTTCACCTTGCAACGCTTGAACTCCTCCATGATCGGGTTCCAGCGCGCGGCAAAATCGGCAAAACCATCCTCAATCTGCGCGTCGCTGACCGGCGGAAAGCTGTAAAGCAGGCTCCAGATCTTCGAGCCGGTGAAACCATTGACGACTTTCACGCCGAGATTTTTCGCGGCGTAAGCGGTCTTGATGACTTCATCGGCGGCGCGTTTTTTGACATCGTCAGGTTTGCCGTTGCCCCAGACGCGCGGCGGAAGGATGGCCTTGTGGCGCTCGTCGATGTTGTCGCAAACGCATTGGCCGACCAGGTGCGTGGAGATCGCCCACGTTTTCAATCCATGCTTGGCGAGAATTTCGTGGCGCTCGTCGCAATAGGCCTTGTCCTGTCCCTTGACCACATCGAAATGGTCGCCCCAACAGGCGAGTTCAAGGCCGTCGTAGCCGAAGGACTTGGCCTTTTGCGCGATGGTATCGAAGGTGAGGTCGGCCCATTGGCCGGTGAACAGGGTGCAAGGACGTGACATAATCGGATTGGTTGATTGTTAGTAGTTGTGGCGAAGAATAAAAAGAGGCGGGCTGGGATGTCAAGCGACAGGAATTCGAGGAAGTCCCCCAGTGCGAACACCTTGCGCAAAGGCGGGAAAGGCATTACGTATTTCCGCTTTTAACTTTGTGGTTTTAGCTTAATTTGACGCCGTGAACCTTCGGGAACAGATGACGGAACTCGCGAGACAGGCCAAATCGGCCTCGCGCGAACTCGCCAGGCTCACCACGGCGGAGAAAAATGCCTGCCTTCTCGCCATGGCCGGGGCTCTCGAACGCAACGCGGAATCCATCAAGGCCGCCAATGGAAAGGACATGGATGCCGGGGCGAAAAGCGGGCTTTCATCTGCCATGCTTGACCGGCTCAAGCTCGATGACAAACGCATCGCCGGCATGGCGAAAGGTTTGCGCGAAGTGGCTGCATTGCCCGATCCCGTCGGACGAATTCTGGACAATCGAACGCGTCCGAACGGATTGAAGTTGCAGAAAATCAGCACACCCATCGGGGTGGTCGTCATCATTTATGAATCGCGCCCGAACGTGACCGCGGACGCCGCGAGTCTTTGTTTCAAGTCGGGCAACGCAACGATTTTGCGCGGCGGCAAGGAAGCGATTCATTCGAACCAGGCCATCGCGCAGGTGATGATTGCGGCGGCCAAACAGCGCCTGCCGCATTTTCCCGAGCACGCCATCCAGGTCGTCCAAACCACCGATCGCGATGCCATCAAGGAACTGCTTTCGCTCACGCAATACGTTGACTTGTGCATGCCGCGCGGCGGAGAAGGATTGATCCGCGCCGTGGCGGAAAATTCCAAAGTGCCCGTCATCAAACATTACAAGGGTGTTTGTCATGTCTATGTGGATGGCGATGCGGATTTCAAGATGGCCGAGGAAATCGTCCTGAACGCCAAATGCCAGCGTCCGGGCGTTTGCAATGCGATTGAAACGTTGCTCATTGACCGCGCCATTGCGCCGCAATTTTTGCCGCTCATCGCGCAAAAGCTCGCCGAGAAAAAAGTCGAGTTGCGCGTGGACGATGCTTCGCGAACGATTTTGAAGGAACAGATTCCCCATCTCAAACCGGCGACGGAGGACGATTGGTATGCGGAATATCTTGATTTGATTTTGGCGGTGCGCGTCGTGGATGGCGTGAAGCAGGCGATCGAACACATCAATCATTACGGTTCGGCGCATTCGGACAGCATCGTGACCCGCGACGAAAAACGCGCGAAACAGTTTTTGGCGGAAACCGATTCCGCGACGGTTTATTGGAATGCCTCGACGCGCTTCACCGACGGCGGCGAATTCGGCATGGGCGCCGAAATTGGCATCAGCACCGATAAGATCGGCGCGCGCGGCCCGATGGGCCTGGAGGAATTGACGACATACAAATGGGTCGGCATCGGCAACGGGCAGGTCAGGACATGATCGGTTTAAATAAATTTTCGGAAGGAAAAATTGTGGATCATGCCGTAGCACCTGTGCAAGACACCGACGCCGGCCGCGCGCATTTCGTGCGCCACCATCTCCCCGAAGCCGGCCTGTTCGCCGGGCATGAATGGCGCATCTCCCCCACCCCGTTGCGGCTCGGCAAGGAATTGATGCGCGAATTGGAATCGCTTGGGCGCGTGCTCCTGCAATTCAACAAAGCCGTCAATCGCCTGTATCGGTTGAGCACCGAAGGCAAGCAGCCCGCGTGGGTCGCCGAATGGCTCGACCGGGGCAAGCCGGCAGAATTGATCGCGTTGCAGCGCTCGCCGGCGATGAAGAACGAATTCCCGCGCGTCATCCGCCCGGATTTATTGATCACCGACGACGGCCTGAGCGTGACTGAATTGGACAGCGTGCCGGGCGGCATCGGGCTCACCGCATGGCTGAACCAAACCTATACGCGCATGGGTTTCAACGTGGCTGGTGGCGCGGACGGAATGTTGCGCGGTTTCGCCAGCATCTTCGGCGACGCGCCGCAGGTGCACATCGTCGTTTCCGAAGAAGCGGCGACTTACCGGCCCGAGATGGCATGGGTCGCGGCGCAATTGGGCGAGCGTTTCAAATTGCGCGACGCCAATTTCACCGATTTTGCCGAAAACGCGGGTGTGTATCGTTTTTTCGAATTATTCGACGCGGCGAATGTGCCGAATGCCTCGATGCTGTTCGATTGCGCGAAGGAGAAAAAAATCCGCCTCACGCCGCCGCCCAAGCCCATCTTTGAAGAAAAGATGCTCTTCGCGCTTTTATGGAACCGCAACCTGCGCGAATTTTGGCGTCAGGAATTGGGCGAAGGATTTTTCAACCGCATGTTGAAGCTGGTTCCGTACAGTTGGACACTCGACCCTGCTCCGCTGCCGCCGCAGGGCGCGATTCCCGAACTCAACCTGACCGATTGGAGCCAGCTCAAGACACTGTCGCAAAAGGAGCGCGAGCTGATCTTGAAAGTGTCGGGATTTTCGCCGAAGGCCTGGGGCGCGCGCGGCGTTTATCTTGGCAACGACCTCTCTCATGCCGACTGGTCCGCCGCCGTGGACGAAGCCATCGCGACTTTCGGAAAATCGCCGTTTATCCTGCAACGCTATCGCAAGCCGAGCCTTGTCGAATTTCAATGGTTCGATTTCGAGAAGGAACAGGTTGTGCCCATGCCGGGGCGCGTGCGTCTGTGCCCGTATTATTTTGTCGCGGGTGAAGGCGATGCCGCGCGCGCAAATCTTGGCGGAATTCTGGCGACGGTTTGTCCTGCCGATAAAAAAATCATCCACGGCATGACCGACGCGGTGTTCGCGCCCGGCGCGGAATAAAAGCTTTTTGGACTGGTTATCTTTGCCCGGTTGGA
>DASRBR010000514.1:0-3712 GCA_035653495.1 Verrucomicrobiia bacterium | reverse complement strand
AAAGGCTGAGGACATGACGATTTTCGTTTTCGGCGGGACATGGGCGAGTTCCTCATGAACGCGTTGGACAGCGGCGGAATAACTTACGTCTTTCGCGCAGGCAAGTCCCCATGTGCTCATGCCGACCGCGCGCACCGAGCCGAGCAAAATCGCCGGCACGAGACAAATCACCTGCAAACGCAGCCAATTCCATTCAAGGCGTCGTGAAACATTCCACGCCAGATACGCCGCCACGATGACGGGCTGTAGATAATTGGAAATCGCCACTGTGTTCGCCGCGATAATGGTCAGGCTGGCGATCATGATGCCAACTGCGGGCAGCAAGGTGGCGACAAAAATGATGCCGAAGCGGTCGGTCAACGGCGATTCAGGGTTGCTCTTCAATTTTTTCAACGAAAGCGGGAGCAAAAGCAAAATCAAAACGATTCCTGGAACGCTGCGGAAGATTTTCAGTGTCGAATTCCAAGCCGGCATTCGCAGTCCGGCGAGGAATGGAGTTTGATGGACGTTTTCCATGAAACCGGCCCATGCGGTCGGCAGAAAGATTTTCACACACAATGCGAGCAACGCAGGAATGAGCGCCGTCAACGCGAGAGGAACCAGCGGAATGCGTTCTTTTTCCATGCGGCACGCGGCCAAGATGGCAATCCATGTCACAAGCAGATAAATTCCCCCGATTTGCAAGCTCGTGCAAAACGCCAGCACGATGAACAGCACCATCAGCCATGTCCAGAGACCGCGGCTTTCGCCGTGAGATGGGTCGAGCGCGCGTCGCGAACGGACGCAGGCATAAACCGCCAGCACGCCAAGCAAGTGCGCGAAACTATCGGGGCGATCATGAAAAGTGAGGACGAGCAAAAATCCGCCGGCGAGGTTCACGCACCACGCCGGGACTTGCAATCGCCGGAAAATCGCGAGCAGCACGAGCAGGTAACCTCCAAATAAAACGATGTGCAGGGCCATCGCCGATGGCGCGGAAACGCCGAAAACAGACATCCACGCGAGCAGCGGCAATTGATAGCCCGGCGGATAGGCGCTGAAAACCTGCGTGCCCGAAACCGGAAACGCCTGCGCGATGCACGGCTCGAAATAGCCACCGTGCAAAAGATAATGGATCACCGCACCGTCATAAAAATAGGCGTCGTTCGCGGGAATCGGCTGCGTCGAAACCAGGAACAACGCAACTTTCCACGCGAACACCAGCGCGAAAACAAGCCATGCGTTTTTTCGCAACAGCCGAAATCGTCCGGAAATTTTCTGTTCGCCTTCATTGGAAGACGAAACTGGCGGTGTGATTTTGGAGTTTGTCGCAATAATACAGGGTGAATCCTAGCGCGATGCGGGCGTAAGGCAAGGCGGTATTCGTTGGCGCGAGAACATCGTTGGCCTTGTCAACCGCGTTTGCCCTCAGTTAAGCTGATTTAGAAAAAAAATGTCTTCGGTGGCCGCCAATTCACCAGCAACGTCCGTTCCGCTTTGCGTGGACCTGGACGGAACACTCATCCGCACGGATGTGCTCTGGGAATCCCTGGTGCTGCTGGTCAAACACAATCCCCTTTACCTGCTGGCGCTGCCGTTCTGGCTGTTGCGCGGGCGCGCCTACATGAAGCAACAGATCGCCCTGCGCACGCATCTGAATGCCGCCGACCTTCCTTATCACGAGCCATTCCTGGAATTTTTAAAAGGCGAACATCGCAATGGCCGGCGCATCATTTTGGCCACAGCTGCCGATTTGCATCTCGCTCAAAATGTCGCGCAGCATGTCGGGTTGTTCAGCGAAGTCATCGCCAGTAACGGCGCGACGAACATCCGCGGCAGGAACAAAGGCAGGGCTTTGTCGGAACGTTTTGGCGAAAAAGGATTTGATTACGCGGGCAATTCGAGCGTGGACCTGCCGGTTTGGGAACAAGCGCGCGAGGCGATTGTCGTCAACGCGAATGATCAACTTGCCGAACGCGCTGGAAAAATCAGTACCCTAGGGCGGGTGTTCAATGAACATGGCTCCGCGTTGCGCGCGCTCATCAAGACGCTGCGGCCGCATCAATGGGTCAAGAACATCATCGTGTTTGTGCCGGTGCTGACTTCGCACAACTTGGGCAATTTCCGTGTCGTTGCCCAGGCCGTGCTGGCGTTCATTTCCTTCAGCCTGTGCGCCTCCGGCGTCTATGTTTTGAATGATCTCCTTGACCTCACGGCAGACCGCCATCATCCGACCAAAAAACATCGCGCTTTTGCCTCGGGCCGTTTGCCGTTGCCGGTCGGTTTTGTGCTCGCGCCGCTGCTATTGGCTTCGAGCGCGGCGATTGCGGCATTTTCGTCGTGGAATTTTCTCGGCGTGCTGGCGCTTTACGTGGTCGTCACCACCAGCTATTCGTGGCATGTGAAAAGAATTCCGTTGCTGGATGTTTTTTTTCTCGCGGGACTTTACACGTTGCGGCTGGTTGCCGGGCATGCGGCCACGGGCATCGTTTTTTCATTCTGGCTGCTGGCGTTTTCGATGTTCATCTTTTTGAGTTTGGCATTGGTCAAAAGATTTACCGAATTACACGGGCTGCGCCGGGAAAACCGGCATGATTCCAAGGGACGCGGTTACAAGAGCGGCGACCTCGAACTGGTGGCAATGCTGGGCATCGCGAGCGGTTTTTTGGCAGTGCTGGTAATGGCGCTTTACGTCAAGAGCGACGAGGTCGGAAGCCTGTATCAATATCCGGAGTTTCTGCTGTTCATGTGCCCGGTGTTGCTTTACTGGATCAGCCGCGTCTGGCTGCTGGCGCATCGCGGCCAAATGCACGACGACCCGATCGTGTTCGCGTTAAAAGACCCGGTAAGCTATTTCGCGGGCGCGCTCACAATCATCGTACTCTGGCTCGCAACGGGCCATTATCATTGGCCATTTTGATTCCAATGCGCGTTTTTTCAAGGAACGTTTTTGTATGAACCAGCTCATCAATTCCTGGTTTCATGGCACAGTATCGGCGCTGGCGTATTCTTCGGCGCAAACGCGCGCGAATACATCAACGCCAGGTCTGGAAACACCTTACAACGATTTGACGAATTTCATCTTGGAACAGCACGCGCGCATGGCCGGTTATTTGCGCGGGCCGTTGATGGCAGCAACGCTCGGGTTCGACCTGCTCGGATTTTTTCATGGCGGAAAACGTTTTCAAAAATTGCCGCCCGCGCTTCGCGCCTGCCAGATGGATGCGTGGCGCAATTCCAGGATCGGTTTCAAGCGCGATCTCGTCCGTTATTTTGACAGCCTTGCGATGCTTGAATTGCACAGCCGTTCGGCGATGGCAACGTGCGCCCCCGTGTCGCCGGTTCCGATTCCTCCCGGCCAAATCATTTCAAATCCAGCCAATGAGAGCCGTCATGAAATCGTGGTCATCGGTTCCGGTCCGGGAGGCGCCATCACCGCTTGTTTGCTGGCCGAAGCGGGCAGAAAAGTTTTGTTGATGGAGGAAGGCGAATATTTTTCGCTCGAATCCTGCGTTCCGTTCAGCAAGCAGGAAATGGTGCAGAAATATCGCAATGGCGGGCAAACCGTCGCGATGGGCGCGAACAAGGTCGCTTACGTGGAAGGCCGGTGCGTCGGTGGCGGCAGCGAAATCAACAGCGGGCTGTATCATCGCACGCCGCCCGAGATTTTGGAAACGTGGCGCAAGGAATTTCGCGTTGAAGGCCTCGCGCAGGAGGAATTGCGTCCGCATTT
>DASRBR010000513.1:0-3556 GCA_035653495.1 Verrucomicrobiia bacterium | reverse complement strand
TTCTGGCATTTCGCCGCCGCTGATTCGCAATCGGCGGGCGGATCGGTCATCGAAACAAATTCGCCTCCCTGGATCCGCAAAACCGTGTGCGCCGAAGCGAACGTCCGCATCAATATTTCTTCCTGCTCTTCCAGTTTTTCGCGCGGCACGGGCGTGTTGTTTACGATGCGCACGGTGATCTTGAAAATGTCCAGCTCGAGATATTCCGCGGCGATTTCGATTTTTCCACAAAGCGCTTCCTGGCGTCTTCGTAGTCTACCCACGGCCCGCCCCGATTTGTCGCAGATCAACTCCTGATTTTGCGACGCGGAAAAACAGAATGGAAAACTCAGGTGGGTCGTGGTATTCAACGGCAATGGGAACGGTCCGATCTCCCTCTCAACCGCTTCCTGCCACGTTTGATAAAGTTGCGAGTCCACGCGAAGCTCGGGAACGATTTGAAAACTCGCTTCGCCTTGCCCGCCCAACTTGGGTTTGCGCAGCTTGCCCACTTCACGGGCCATCGGTTGCAAAAATCGAATGCTGATGGTCAGCATCGCGCTGAACGATTTTGTGCGGGCCAGGCATTCGGTTTGCATGATGCACGGTTCGATGCCCGATTGCGCCACGCTGTAAGCCTCCGGATAAACACGGCCAAACGTGAAGCGTTGCTGGTTTTTTTTGGAGGAGGGCCGGTACGGATAAAGAATGTAGCCTTCGTAGAGCACCGCGTTGACGATTTGATCAAGCCGCGACATTGGCTGCCGAATCCCCGGCGCTGCTCGCGTGAATTTCTCCTCCAACTCAGGCATGGTTGGCCTCCGGTTCCATTTGTGCGGCGCATGGTTCAGCCCGTTCTTGTAGCTTTTTGAAAAACGCGGAAATGTGTTCCCAAACTTCGTCACCGCCGGACAACCCGCGCCAATGCACGCGGATCAAGCCCACCAGTTCGTAACAAACATCAATCGGCGCCAAAAAATAATCGCGTGCGCTCCCAACCCGGTTTACCAGCAAAGCTTCCACATCCGGTTCCATCTGGTCCAATACCGGATTTTCCGCGACCAATGCTTCCCAAGTCGTCAGCGATAACAGGGACGACGTTGCGCCCGCAGGACTAGGATAATACGCCCCAATCTTTCCTTCGGGCGAGTGCTTCAACAAAAATGCGAGATTGATCGGCAGCGCGAGTGATTCCCATTGCTCATCGGCCAATTGGAAATTCGGCAATGCTCGCGGCCGGCGCGGAATCAATTTAAATTTGCCGCCAATCACTCCTTCAAAACGCATCGCGCAGGCATCACACGCGCAAATCACTTTTCGGCCAGCCATTTCCAGAAGATGCCGATGCTCATTAGCGAGCGGCAGGCTGCACAATTCGCAATGCTCCTGCGCGATTCGCGGCTGCGCTAGGCGGCGCAAGGTTGCGAACGGATTCCCGCTTCTGTAAGGGAACTTGGGATTCATGAAATTTAACGCACCGCCCCTTGGTCAAAATCCTGCCTTCCTGCAACTTTGAAAAACTCAATGGGCGATGAGACGTTTGCCCAGAAAATTAGCATCCATGGAAATGATTGAAATAGGGTATATACCTCAGTAAAATTCGATGACTCCGCAGAATGCGTCAAACCTCTTCACCAGGAGTCAGGACATTTCAGCAATACTGGGGCGTATTAAGGCGGATGTGGGATGGCTGCCTGCATTTGTCTGAGTTCAATCAGGACTGGGCAGCGCGGCTTGGACGCGTTGCAAATCCAGCAAATCACTCGCGTTGGCAGTCGATTGGCCAGGGTATGAAAATACTTTTGGATAAAACCACTTCCAGTGGTCGCAATGGCCATCTGCAAAAGAAAAATTGCCTCCTTGATTGTGACGGTCAGAAGGCATATTTATCCACTGCTGACTTGGAGCCACCGCGCAACCAAAAGCCCCGTCGTCTATACTGGCTTCGGCTTCATCAAGAAAAACAAACACCTGCGAAGGATCGGGTTTTATATCCACAAAATGGACGATGTCGAAGGGCGTGACCTGAGGGTTACTCAAAAAAATATCGACAGAGTAGCTTCTAATTCTTGGTGTGGTGGTGTTGTGAATGGTGGAATGATCGGCAGGGCAATGGTAAACAGCCGTATTGGGAACATACTGGTAAATTGTGCCGGTAGTGATATTGGTAGGGTCTGCATCAACCTGTGCATTGCCCAGAACCCAAGAACCCGGAAGGTTATAAACGCCCAATGTTGTGGCTGATCCTGCCCCTAGGTTTTGAGGCAAGGTATCATGATTGTCGTCCGCATAATTTCGATAAGCGACTTGCAACTGACGCAAGTTGCTGATGCAGGCGACTTGTAGTGCTCTTGATTTGGCCTTTGATAGCGCGGGCAATAGAAGGCTGGCCAGGATGGCAATAATAGCTATCACCACCAGCAGTTCTATTAAAGTAAACGCCTCTCCAGGCGAACTGCTCCATCTTTCATGTTTTCCACGCACAACCATAAAAATTGTCTACGTGCGAATGATCTTGGTTAACAAGGGTTTGCGTACACGACCCAACGCTTTATCCATGACAGGAGTTCCAGAATCCTCCCAACCCGCGAAACCTTAGCAAATCAGCCAAAGTTTTCAAGACAATTCTTATTGCGAACGATGCTTCTCCAGAAGCTTTTGCAATCCTTGCGCCATTGTATACGCCGGTTGCCAGCCCAGTCTGCGAAGACGCGAATTATCCGCAACCACATAACCAAAAGGATCAACCTCCGGCGGATTCGCCTTCGAAACCAATCCCGTTTTGCCCATCATCCTGACCAATGTTTGCGCAATTTCACGAACGCTCACCCCAACGCCTGAACCTAAATTGATCGTGCCGGCGAATTTTTTTTCCAGGACCGTGAGCAGCGCGGCGGCAAGATCATCAATGAAGATGTAATCTTTCGTGCTGTCCGGCGTTTTCAAGACAATCATTTCGTCGCGCGAAAGTTTTTGGATGATGGAACTGCAGAGGCGCGATGGATGCTCTCCCGGTCCATACGGATAAAACACGCGCGCCCAACAAAACGTGAACCCATGCGCCTTCGCCTCGGCTTCCATTGCCAATCGCAAATCATTTTTGCAACGCGCATAGACCGTCGTCGGCGCAACTGGCGTCTTTTCTTCCGATAATGGCTCGCCGGAAATCTTGTATTCCACACAGGTGCCGATGCCGATGATGTGCTTCGTTCCAAGCTCGCGCACACGCGCCAAAAAATTTTTGCTGCTTTCCAAAAACCGAAAATTTTCCGGCGATTCCAGATAAACTCCCGGCGTGGTGATCCAGGCCGCGTGGATGCACACGTCCGCGCCGAACGCTTCGATTTCATTCCACGGCGCATCGTCCAACGTGCCGCGTAGCCAGCGCATGTTGTCGCTCGCCGGCAAATCGGCCGGCAAGGTTTCATTCGCCAGCGCCAGTCCAGCGACCTGATGCCCGCGCGCGAGCGCCTGCCGCGTGAAGTTCGAGCCGATGAATCCCGTTGAACCGGTGAGCAGAATTTTCACGGGAGTGATGAAAGCAACGGCAAGTTTTTGTCACGGTCGGACAACGCGG
>DASRBR010000512.1:0-2066 GCA_035653495.1 Verrucomicrobiia bacterium | reverse complement strand
CTGCATTGGGTGCAGGCTTCGCCTGCTCGCCGACATTCCTGTCGGCGAACGATATAGAACTACGCAGGCTAAAAAGCCTGCGATACGGCAGACAAGAATGTCTGCGCTACGTGGCGCAGGCTTTCCAGCCTGCGGGTTCAGGCGGCTTTCCAGCCGCCTTTTCCAAGAAGTTGTTGTTAGAAACAGCGATTAGCCATACGCCTGTTGGCAGGTTGAATTCTGCCATTGCCCAGAAACGCCCGTTTCTCCAATATCGCACGCTTATATGTCGAGTGGCCGCAAGCAATATCCGTTTGATTTGATAGAGCCCAAATGGCAGGCCGTTTGGGACCAGCAACAGACTTTTCGCGCCTGGAATCCCGGCGAACTGCTTCCGCAGGGGCATCCATTTGCGAAACGTCACGGACTCGAGAACAAAGCAGCGAACGCGTCGCAATTGCCGCCCAAATATTATGTGCTCGACATGTTCCCCTACCCCAGCGGCGCGGGTTTGCACGTGGGCCATCCGGAGGGATACACGGCCACGGACATTTTGGCGCGATACCGTCGCGCGACCGGTTTCAATGTCTTGCACCCGATGGGTTGGGACGCGTTCGGTTTGCCCGCTGAACAATACGCCATCAAGACCGGCCAGCATCCGCGCGCCACGACCGAGGAGAACATCAAAAATTTCAAGCGCCAGATCAAATCGCTCGGGTTCAGCTATGATTGGCGCCGCGAGGTGGACACCACCGACCCGCATTATTTCAAATGGACGCAATGGATTTTCTTGAAGCTCTACAATTCGTGGTTCAATCCGAAGACCAATCGCGGCGAACCGATTGAAACGCTCCCCTACCCTCCCGAACTCAAGACGAATGAGGAAAAAAGCGCTTATCGCGACAGCAAACGTCTCGCCTACGTAAGCGAAGCGCCGGTGAATTGGTGTCCGGAACTCGGCACCGTTTTGGCGAATGAAGAAGTCGTGGACGGCAAAAGTGAAGTCGGCGGCTTTCCGGTCATCCGCAAGCCGATGCGTCAATGGATGCTCCGAATTACAGCTTATGCCGAGCGTTTGTTGACGGATTTGGACACCATTGATTGGACGGATTCACTCAAGGAGATGCAGCGGAACTGGATTGGGAGAAGTGAAGGAGCGGAAGTCGATTTTCAGATTGAAAACTCGTCAGATAAAATCCGCGTATTCACGACCCGGCCCGATACGTTGTTTGGCGCTACTTACATGGTGTTGTCGCCGGAGCACAAGTTGGTTGAACAACTTACGATGCCCGCGCAGGAAGCTGCCGTAAAAGAATATCAGCAACATGCCGCGAGCAAGAGCGATTTGGAACGCACAGAACTTTCCAAAGAAAAAACCGGCGTGTTCACGGGCGCTTACGCCATCAATCCAATCAACGAGCAGAAAATCCCGATTTGGATCGCGGACTACGTGCTCGCCAGTTACGGCACCGGCGCGATCATGGCCGTGCCCGCGCACGATGAGCGCGATTTGGAATTTGCGAACAAGTTCAATTTGCCGATCACCAAGGTCGTCCGGGCTCCGAACGACCTGGAATCCATCGGGTTCACCGGCGATGGAGTCAGCGTAAATTCGGGTTTCATCACCGGGTTGCCCACCCCTGAAGCCAAAAAGAAAATCACGGCGTGGCTCGAAGAAAAAGGGCTCGGCAAAAAGACGATCAATTACAAACTGCGCGACTGGTTGTTTTCGAGGCAACGATATTGGGGCGAGCCGTTCCCGATCGTCTGGCGGAATGGGCATCATGAGGCGTTGCCGGAATCGGAGTTGCCATTGTTGCCGCCGGAACTCACTGATTTCAAGCCGACGGCGACCGGCGAACCGCCGCTGGCCCGCGCCAAGGATTGGGTGAATTTGCCCGACGGCGCAGTGCGCGAGACGAACACCATGCCGCAATGGGCCGGCAGTTGCTGGTATTATTTGCGTTATTTAGATGCGCGTCGAAGCGAGTCGTTCTGTGGCACTCTTGCCGAACACTATTGGATGGGATCGCCGACATCGGGCCTGCTTCTTTCCGAGAATCAATGGAGAAATAGATTATCGGAGC
>DASRBR010000511.1:0-2151 GCA_035653495.1 Verrucomicrobiia bacterium | reverse complement strand
CGGGACGATTTGCGTCGAGGGTGAAAACGGCTTGCGCGTGGAATCCAAGGGCGACCCGGCGTTCCATGTGCGCGGAGCCACGAAAATTTACCGGCGCGCCTGCTGGGAGGCGATTGGTGGACTGTTGCGCGAAACCGGCTGGGACACGCTGGACGAAGTGAAGGCGAACATGCTCGGCTGGCGGACGTTTACATTCCCGGATTTGCGTCTGGTGCACCACCGTGAAACGGGCCGCGCAGACGGCACATGGAAAAATTGGGTGAAAAACGGCCGCGCGAATTATGTGGTCGGCTATCATCCATTGTTCATGATTTGCAAATGCGCGCGGCGCATGTTGGAGCGGCCCTATTTCATCGTGTCGCTCGGGCTTTTTTACGGTTATCTTACCGGATACATCCTGCGCGCTCCCTGCAACCGGGAGCCGGATGTGGTCCGTTACTTGCGCCGCCAACAGTTGCGCCGCTTGTTCCTCCAAAGCAGCATCTGGGCTGAAAAATAAGCCCGTTTGCTCTTTTCCTGACGCATGAAAGCATCGCCGGAACTTTCCATCATTATCGTCAATTGGAATTCCAAGGATTATGTGCGCAAGTGCGTGCAATCCATCCGCGCGAACGCGCATGGAATTGATTTTTGAGATCGTGGTGGTGGATGGCGCATCGTATGACGGTTGCGGCGAAATGCTGGCGCGGGAATTTCCCGAAGTGGGGTTTGTGCAGTGCGAAAAAAATGTCGGTTTCGCGCGCGCGAACAACATCGGTTTTCAACAGGCGCGCGGCGAATGTCTTCTGTTTTTGAATCCCGACACGGAAATCATTGGGAATGCAATCATGCGTGATCAAGCAGGACTGAAACAACACCCGGAGTTTTTGTCATGTGCGGCATAGCAGGCAAACTGGTTTTTGACAATGCGGCGAAAGTCGAGGCAGCCGACATCCACGCGATGCTCGCGCCGATGTCTCATCGTGGCCCGGACGCGCAGGGGATTCATTTGGATCGCAATGTGGGCCTTGGACATTTGCGATTGTCCATTATTGATTTGAGCACCGGCGGGCAGCCCATGACCAACGAGGACAAAACCGTCTGGGTGGTTTTCAATGGTGAGATTTACAACTTTCGCCAACTGCGGAACCGGCTCATCTCAAAGGGCCACGTTTTTCATTCGCAGTCGGACACCGAGGTCATCATCCATCTTTACGAGGAACTCGGGCCGGATTGCGTGCGTGAATTGCGCGGGATGTTTGCGTTCGCGATTTGGGATGCCAGGAAAAAACGGCTCTTTCTCGCTCGCGACCGTGTCGGCATCAAGCCGCTTTATTTTTGCCAGACGGACAAGGCGTTTTACTTCGCATCCGAGCTCAAGGGCATCATTGCCGACCGCAACGTCAGCCGCCAGATCAACCTCGACGCGCTGCGGCAATTTTTCTGTTTCAATTACGTGCCCGGGGAAGAGACGTTGTTGAAAAGCGTCCGCAAACTTTTACCCGGCCATTACCTCATGGTCGAAAACGGGCGCGCGTTTCAACGCGAATACTGGGACCTGCGATTCACGCAAAAGCGGTGGTACACACCCTGGGAAGAAGCGGTGCATGAACTGCACGGCTTGCTGCGCACGGCGGTGAAAGACCACATGATAGCCGATGTGCCGGTGGGTGTTTTGTTAAGCGGCGGCGTGGATTCATCGGCCATACTAAGTTTCGCCGCTGGCGCAACGGACAAAACAGTCCATTCGTTTACGGTCGGTTTTGACGGCAAGGAAGTCGTCGATGAACGGCCTTACGCGCGGCTTTCGGCGAAAAAATATGGAACCGAGCACCACGAAATCAGCATCAGCTCGAAAGATTTTTGGGATTTTCTTCCGTCATACGTCTCGCACATGGAAGAACCGGTCTGCGAACCGCCGGCAGTCGCGCTTTATTACGTTTCCAAACTCGCGCGCGGCCATGTGAAGGTGCTGCTCTCGGGTGAAGGCGGCGATGAAGCGTTCGCCGGTTATCCGAATTATCCGACCATGATGCGCGTGGACAAAATCCGCGCCGCGACAGGTCCTCTGGCGCGGACGGCGGGAATCGCCGCGACGCTGGCGGGCCGAGTGGCGAGGGAGAGACGATTGGTTCGTTACGGCGCGGCATTGGGAAGGCCGTTGCAATCACA
>DASRBR010000510.1:0-3067 GCA_035653495.1 Verrucomicrobiia bacterium | reverse complement strand
GTCGAATTTGCGCCGGCGAAACAGCCACGCCAGAAAGATGTAGAATACCAGATTCAGCAGCGATTCAAAAATTTCCGTCGGATACACCGGCGCGCCGTGCGTCGCGTGGTCGGGCGGAAAGTGAATGGCGAGCCATGGGATGCTGCACTCGCGTCCGTAGCAGCAGCCGTTCAGCAGGCAGCCGATGCGACCGAAAACGTAACCGAGCGCGATGCTGGGCGCGAGCACGTCGGCCATTCTCCAGACCGGCAATTTTTTTCGGACCAGATATATGAGCGTTGCCAGCGTTCCGCCGATGAGCCCGCCGTAAAAAACCAATCCGCCGTGCTGCACCATGAAGATTTCCGGAAACGGATGCGCTGCAAAATCTTCGTGCCAGTAAGAAATCACATAAAGAATGCGCCCGCCCACAACGCCGCCGAGGATGAGCCACGGGCCAAGATCATAGACCTGGTCCGGATTGAACCCGGCTAGGGGCGCACGACGTCCGGCAGTCCACAGACCAGCGAGAAAGCCGATGGCGACCATGATTCCGTACCAATGCACGGTCAATCCGCCGATGTGAAAGGCAACACTATGCATTCGGCACAACATAATGACGTTTTGCCGACTTACAAGTGGGATTCCGGGAAAGCGAGGAGAATAAAAATCCGGCCTAAAGCTCCTACTCGTTTGTGCAAAAAATCGGATATCTTAGTGGTACCTTCCCCCTCACCCTTGGGGAGAAGGAGGTCACGACTTCAGCCGCAGGTCCAAAAAGCGCGTTGGAAATGACTGCCACGGTAAAATATTTTCCCTCTCCTTGGGGACAGGGCAAGGGTGAGGGGACAACGATAAAATTCAATCCGCAAATGGTATCTGCGATTCCAACGACTATAAAAAAATCAATGTCCCGACTGGCCGCTGAGTTGAGTGTACGCGACGAACGCGGCAACCAATATCACCAACAGCAAAATCACGCCGCCGATGATGAACCATTTGTTGGTGTTGTCGGTTTTCTTGGTGAACACGCCTTTGGTGGTGTCCAGCCCTTGCGGGCCTTGCTCCAATTGCTCCAGCGACACGCCCTTGTTGATGACCATTGTGGAATCCATCCGTTTGTTGGCCGCCGGCGGTGGCTTTGGAGCAGCGGCAGCAGGAGTCGGACTGGGCACACCGGCGCCAGTGTCCAAACCGATCTCCACCTGGCCAAGCCGCAGGATTTGCCCGCCCTTGAGCACGGCTTCGCCGGTGATTTGCTGGTTGTTGATGAACGTGCCGTTGGTGGAATTGAGGTCCTTGACGACGATGTCGTTCCCTTTGAGGAAAATCTCGCAATGATGACTTGATACGGAAGGTTGTGCGATTTGGAAGGTGTTATCTTCGACCCTGCCGACCGTGGTTTTGTCCACTTTCAGCTCGTACGACTGCCCCTTCAAACCTTCACCTTCACTGAGCACTACAAGTTTGGCCATACACTGGTTCGCTGCATGATTATCTTACCGCACGCCTCTAGTCAAACCCATTTCCCGGATGTGGGCAACATTTACTTTCAACCCTTTTTCTCCAGCAACGTCCGAAACTCCGCGAACAACGGCGTCGAATCATGCGGCCCCGGTGACGCCTCGGGATGATATTGCACGCAGAAAATCGGCTTGGTCTTGTGCCGCATCCCTTCCACGGTCTGGTCGTTCAGGTTCAACCGGTTCACCGCGACATCCGATGGCAGCGAATTTGCATCCACCGCGAAGCCGTGATTTTGCGACGTGATTTCCACGCGGCCCGTTTCCAAATCCTTCACTGGCTGGTTTGCGCCGCGATGGCCGAACTTCAATTTGAAAGTCTTCCCGCCAAATGCCTGGCCCAATATCTGGTGCCCGAGACAAATCCCAAAAATCGGAATGCCCGTCTTCGCCAAATCACTTACCGTACGCACCACATAACCCAAGGCAGCCGGGTCCCCGGGGCCGTTGGAAAGAAAAATCCCTGCAGGACGATATTTCAATGTCTCCTCCGCTGTCGCCGTCGCGGGGACCACCTGCACGGAAAATCCCTGCTGACGCAAACGACGCAAAATGTTGTATTTTATCCCGTAATCGAACGCCACGATGGGAATGTCCGCTGGCGGAAGTGGATCCCGCACGTCGCGCGCGTTGGTTGTGTTCGGTCCCTTGACGAGATTGAAACTGCCGCTGTCCTTGTCTTTTTCGTCCCAATGAAAAGGATTTTTGTGCGTGACTTCCTTCACGTAATCGACGCCCACAAGGCCTTCCCACGATTTCGCGCGCTCGACGGCTTCCTGTTCAGGAGTGCCCACGGTGGAAATAAAACCTTTCAACGCGCCGCGCACGCGCAATTTTTTCGTCAACGCGCGCGTGTCAATGCCCTGGATGCCGGGAATGGCGTTTTGCTGAAGATAATCCGCCAGCGAAAGGTCCGCGCGCCAGTTGCTGACCATTGGCGAAAGCTCGCGGATGACAAAGCCGGCGACGTGCGGACGCCATGATTCAACGTCCTGTTCATTCACGCCGTAATTGCCGATGAGCGGATATGTCATCGCGACGATCTGCCCTTTGTAGGAAGGGTCGGTGAGGATTTCCTGGTAACCGGTCATGGAGGTGTTGAAACAAACTTCGCCGCACGCGGTGGTTTGCGCGCCAAAACCTGTTCCGTGAAAAACCGAGCCGTCTTCGAGGGCCAAAATTGCGTTCATCATTGGAAATCAACTCAACTGTTGCAAAAGGCTAAACTGAACTGAAAGTGTTGTCCATGCGTTTAAAATACCCAAGTACCCAAACACCCAAGTACCCAAGAAATGTCAAAGTCTCAAAACTGAAAAGGCGCTTTTTTTGAGAGAATTTTTAGAATGACCAGAGCCTAAATCAAAGCCGCCTTTTAACTATTCGGGGAAAGATGTCTTTCTTCCATTCTGAACATTCTGTTCATTCTGAGCCTCCCCCGATTGAGTGGACAGTTGGTCCAAGCAGTTGGAAAGTGGCAATGATGAGCAATAGTAGAAAGAGATACACACGGGAGTTCAAGCAAGAGGCGGTTCGTCTTTTGGTAACCAGCGATAAACCGGTGTGCG
>DASRBR010000509.1:0-3334 GCA_035653495.1 Verrucomicrobiia bacterium | reverse complement strand
GCACGGTTTTGTGGACCAATCCGGGCGCAGGATATTCGTATTCATCGCCCGCGCCGCACATCGCTTCCATTGTGCTGCGGCATGTGACCGGAATGGAATTGCAGGATTACATCAACGAACGTCTCGCCAAGCCGATGGGCTGGGGCGCGTGGGGTTATTGTTTGCATCGCGGCGATTTCACCATGCCGCACGCCAACGGTGCGGGAAGCATCGCCTTGCACGCCACCGATGCCCTGCGCTTCGGCTATTGCCTGTTGCATCATGGCAAATGGAAGGACAAACAACTCGTCCCCGCGGATTACGTCGCGCTCTGCAATCAGCCTTCCCCTTACAATCCGCATACGCCCTTCAGCCTGATGTTCGAGAACAATTCCGATGACCACGTTCCCGGCGCGCCGCGCGATGCCTTTTACAAATCCGGCGCGGGCGGCTTCGGCATTTTTGTCGTTCCCTCGCTCGATATCGTCATCTACAAACTCGGCGGCAACGATGGTCAATACGCGCCGGAACTCACCGGCATCCCGCAACCATTCAACTACGACGGCTCGCGCAATGATTGGCATCCCATTCCGCGCACGCCGTTCAATGAAGGCAGCATGGGCGGCGACGATGGCTTGCGAAGAGTGTTGGAAATGGTTTCGGCAGCGGTGACGGACTGTCAGTAGTGCGGAATTGACACGTGGGACTGCCCCCCTGGGGGGAGGGGTGGTTTTGGCCGGGACAGCCCGGGACTATACGGGATTTCAAGCACTTACAACTTGGACGCTCGATGCTGGATGCTGGAGCTGAAAACGTCACTTTTCAGTCACACCGGTTCAAATTTTTTCCTGATAGCTGCAACCAGGTGCAACCAGGTGCAACAAGCCGCAACACCCGGCGGACAAACCCGAGGATAGAGGATGGAGGATAGCCGGACGTGCAAAGCTACCAGACAATCCGCAATCCGCCGCCCGCCACCCAGGTTTTCGCGCGACGACCGCGAAGTGGGCGACGGTCATGAGAGCGGGCAACTTTAAACTCCGTGTTTGGAGTCCCGCCTTCAGGCGGCGGTCAAACCCCGCGTTCCAGAGGGCAACTTTAAACCTGAAACCTTGAACTTGCCTCCGCTCCGCTTCCCCCGCGCCGCATTATCCGACACAAGGCGACACAGCCCGGAACGGTTAAACGTTACATCGTTACAACAACCCCACGCGGACAAGGCTGTCCGCGCTCCCATCCAACACGGAATCCGGAACCCCTAATGCCAGCCAGGATAGAGGAGGATGGCAAAATCCGCCGGATAGTTTGATAGCGCCCATCCAGCATCCAGCATCCCAGAACCCGCATCCGATTCAAATGTCAAAGAACGTCGCGAACGATAAACGTTCACGCGTCCGCCGTGATTCAAGGAAGAGGCGGACGTCCTCCTCGCGATGAGGAGAATAGCAGCGCCTTGGATCTTGTCCAGCACATTTTATCAGCAGGTCTGCAAGAGAAGCTCTGACTTCTGTTTACCAAGGGATTTAGAGCCTCCTCACGTCGGCTCCTAGTTTGACGAAGAACGCCAACACACCATAAACGGCTGATTACGAGATTATCCGCCGCAAAACCCGCCGGAGACCCAGTCCGGCTAAACCTGCCAGCACCAACGCGCTCGTGGTTGGTTCGGGCACGTTCACAGCCATCACGTAAGCGGTGTCGGAGAGGGTGAAATCGTAAACCTGATTAAAATTTAATGAGACGGTGTTTTGGTCGCTTGTATTAAACGGCTGGGTCTCCGATTGTGACGTCCCGATGCTCAAGGTGCGATTGTGGGAGAGGACGCTGTTGCCGTCCACGTTCAGCGACAAAGTCGTTTGCGACGAAGCCGACTGGCCGAAGTTGTCCGTAAACACGCTCTGGGTGCCGTTGTAAGCAACCTGGAAAGTGGCATTCACCGGGCCTGTGCCGCCCGTGATCTCAAAAGAGCCAAACACGTTTGCCTGTCCATTGCCGTTGCCGGTCGCGATGATATTGCCGGGAATGTCCACCGCCGCATTCGCGGTGCCAAAAAAATTCAAAGTATAGGGGTCGGCCGCGACGCTACCAATGGTGCAATAGCTGGAAGCATTGAGCATCGAGGAGTTGGCCACCGGTTGGCCATTCATCTGCACTTGGGAACTCCATGTGCCCGTCGAGGCGGTTTCCGGCTGGACCGTGCCCGAACTCAGCGAGATGGTCAGGCTGGTGAAGGTGATTTGCGCGCTTGCATCTGCCTCAGCACGAGCAGATTGGGAGGCAAGAAAGGACAACGTCCCCAGGGCAAGCGCCGTCATTCCTGCAAATGATGGTTTCATGGCTATCACAAAAAGCTTCGTGCGATTGCAGGTGAGAGGGATGAAGCGTTGCGCTTGTTCCCCAAATTTAGAAGTTTTTTTCGCGCCGTGGGAGTTGGCGATTTTATCATCAACGACGCACGCGATTGATTTTCACCACAAAACGCGAAGGCACAAGCCCTTGGTGGTTTATTCAGGCGTCCAAATCGTCTTGCGCCCATGGATGGTGATTTCGCCGCGTGCCAGCGCCGCAATCGTCGGCGGATAAAGTGTTCGCTCGGCTTCCTGGATGCGCGCGTGCAACGTCGCCGCCGTATCGTCCGGCAAAACGGGGACCGTTTGCTGCGCAAGAATCGGTCCGGTGTCCACGCCCTGGTCCACGAAATGCACTGTCACACCCGTGAATTTCACCCCGTAATCCAGCGCCTGTTTCCACGCTTCCAATCCCGGGAACGACGGCAACAGCGCCGGATGGATGTTTACCACGCGTTGCGGAAAGGCCTTCAAAAAATCGCCTTTCAAGATGCGCATGAACCCCGCCAGCACTACCAAATCCACTTGCGCGTTTTGCAGCGCGCCGATGTAGGCGCGTTCCGCATCTTCATCCAGCTTGGTGCGAAATTTCCCGGGCGAAATGAATTGCGCCGGCAAACCGCGTTCACGCGCGCGTTCCAAAATCAATGCGTCCGCCACGTCGCTGATCACCATGCCAATTTCCGCCGGCACCTTGCCTGCCGTGCAAGCATCCGCGATAGCCACAAAATTCGAGCCCTTGCCCGAACCCAAAACGCCAAGTCTATATTTGCGTTCGCCAGTCACGCGCTTGTAATACCAAGAAAATTCCAAATTCCAAGCGCCAAGCACCAGAGAATATCCAAGCACCAAATCTCAAAGCGTACCTGAGCCTCCCCCGATTGAGTGGACAGTTGGTCCAAGCAGTTGGAAAGTGGCAATGATGAGCAATAGTAGAAAGAGATACACACGGGAGTTCAAGCAAGAGGCGGTTCGTCTTTTGGTAACCAGCGATAAACCGGTGTGCG
>DASRBR010000508.1:0-3424 GCA_035653495.1 Verrucomicrobiia bacterium | reverse complement strand
CGTGCTTCCGCCCCAGCCACCGCCGCCTGCAACAATCATCAAAACCACCGTCAGCAGCAACGTCGTCCTGACGTTCACCGGCGGCACCAACACCATTCCGGTCACGCCGCAATTCAGTTCCAATCTTCTTGGCCATGTGTGGCTCAATGTTCCGTCCTATACCAACACTTTTCCCGCGAACGGCACGAATACCATCACTTTTGGCAGGCTCGATGCCGTCTGCGGGCCGAATGTTTTCCTGCGCATTTGGCAGGCGCCGAATTGAAGCGTTTTTTTTCAAGGACGGTCCCTTGAAACAACGGGGTGGCGGTCGTTCCAACCAACCAGCCTGCGGCCGTCGCCCCGCTTGAATTTGCTGCGTAGCGCAGGCATTCCTGCCTGCTGTTTCGCCGACATTCTTGTCGGCGTAAGTGTTTCTACTTATATGCCGCCGTTAAAATTCTTTGTCGTTTCATCCGCGATTTTGTGAGAACCTCGCGTCATGCTGACGCTCGTCATCGCCACGCGCAACGCGCACAAAGTTTCCGAAATCCGCGCCATTCTTTCCGACCAGTTTCGTTATCTCACATTGCGCGAATTTCCCGATGCGCCGCCGGTGATTGAAGACGCGCCAACATTCGCCGGCAATGCCACCAAAAAATCCGTCGAACTTTCCGAATGGCTCGCGACCCATAAGGCCGCGCAAATCGAATCATCGGCTCAGGTTTTCGTGCTGGCCGATGATTCGGGTTTGGAAGTGGACGCGCTGCACGGCGCGCCCGGTGTGTATTCGGCGCGCTTCGACGCACTCGACACCGGTCAACCCGGAAACTCGCCCGACGCCGACAACAACGCCAAACTGCTTCGCCTGCTGCAAAACGTTCCCGCGGAAAAACGCACGGCGCGCTTTCGTTGCGTACTGGCGTTGACGCCGGTTTCGGAACCTTCGCTGCAAAATGCCTCGCCGGTTTGCGCCGCCAACGAAGCCGAACTGGAAACACAATTGTTCGACGGCACATGCGAAGGTAGCATCGCGTTCGCGCCTTCGGGCAAGGGCGGTTTTGGTTATGATCCGCTTTTCATCCCGACAGGATACAAGCAAAGTTTCGCGGAACTGGGCGAAGAAACCAAAAACCAGCTAAGCCATCGCGCACGAGCTTTGGCGAAGTTACGAAATTATTTGGATTCGATGGCCGGGTAGGGGACGTCGCAGCGCGATGTCCCTACCGTCAATCCGGTGGCGTGTTCGGATACAAAACGTGAACGCGATAGAAGCGCGTCCTGTTCGTTGCGGAATCGACGTAATTGGTGGTGGAGATGTTGTTCGTTCCGAGATAAATGTTCGTCAGCACATGCCAGACCGGCGGGAGATTGGTCGAAAATTCGAGATTGTTGGTCAGGCCGTTGACGAAGTTCCACGAAATTTGTCGTGAGCCGTTTGTTTGCACCTTCACCTGCTCGCTTAACAAGCTAATGGTGAAATAAACAAGATCGTCATATGGCGCCGAATTGGTTCCCGACCAGTTCGCGGGCAATTGCGTAAAAAGCGCTCCATTTGCCCCGTAATTTGTCTGCAGATCGAACAACCCGTGGCCGTAATAAAGGCTGTTGAAATCATTCAGGATATTTGTTCCACGCAAAGTGTGGCCGAAAACAGTAAAGCCACCGGCGTTGTTCGTGCTGTCGAGCGAAGACGCATTATTTGCGAGGTTGAAAAAGAATTGCGAATTGGCGGAATTGGGATCGCTGCTCTTCGCCATTGCGATGGTCCAATTCGTGTTGCTGTAGAATTTTCCAACTTTGAATTCGTTGGTGATGTTCCCGAAATTTCCGACTGAGAACAGGTTCGTGTAATTCGCCGGGGCGACGACATTGGTCAAGAAAGGATTGAATGCACCATAACCGCCGCCTTGCAGCACGAATCCCGGTTGCAATCGATGAAAGAAACTGTTGTTGTAAGCCCCGGCTTCAATCAATTTCAGAAAATTATTCACCGTCACCGGCTTGTCCTGATCATAAAGCTCAACATCCACGTCACCCAGGTAATCATTGACTCCAAAAAAGAAATGGAACGTCACCAATGTTCCCGCGCGGCTGATTTGGGAAAAAAGAAGGGCGACGAACAAAAAAATGGCGCACCGTGAAAATTTCATGCTTTGTACAACGTGGCAGCCTACCTTCTAAACGAATCAGCCAATGGACTCAAGCTTTTTCGTTAAAAAACCGTTGCTGGTGAGCATTTCGTAGGCGTAATCACCCTTGATTCGTCTATGCCAAAATTCGCCGCCCGCGCATTCGACAATCAACCCGCCCGCGGCGATGTCCCACAATCGGATGCCGCGCTCGATGTAGGCGTCGAAACGTCCGCTCGCCACATAAACCATCGCCAGCGCTGCCGCGCCCATCATGCGCACCTTGCGCACGCGCCGCACGAGATGATTGAAATACGGAAGGTTCGATTCAATGCTCGCGCGCGATTTTGCGAAACCAATCGCAACAATGCTCTCGCGCAATTGCTTTCGGTCGCTCACGCGGATGATTTTTCCATTCAACTTTGCCGGTTGCCCGCGAATCGCCGTCCAAAGTTCGTCACAGAATGGATCATACACAACGCCGATGATGGTTTCGTATCCATCTTCATACGATGGGTTTTTGTTTTTCGAATTTTGAATTTGAAATTTTGGATTTGAAACCTGGAGCGCGATGGAAACGCACGCGTGAGGAATGCCGTAGGTGAAATTCACGGTGCCATCAATCGGGTCCACCACCCAGCGTTGCGATGCTTCTGGATTTCCCGAAATGCCTTCCTCGCCCAGCAATGCGATTTGGGGAAATTGGGCCGCCAAAGTTTTCGTGATCAATTTCTGGCAGCGAATGTCCAGTTCCAGCTTGATGTCGTGTTGCGTTTTGGAATTGATGCGTTTGGTCTCGCGCAAGTTGTCGCGCATCAATTTTCCCGCCACGCGCGCGGCTTTGACGGCGCAGGCAAGGGCTTTCTTTGAGTCCGTTGGATTCATCATGGTTTCGGAATTTAAAAAGGAAAACATCGAACTTCCAACATCGAACGCTGAACGTCCAATCGGAAAAAGTGATTTGTTGGGCGTTCGGTGTTCGACGTTCGATGTTCAGCGTTTTCCCGGCTCTCACGGCACGGTAGTCAGAGGAACAACCTTGTAATGGAGCGCCCATGAAAACTTGTCGAAGTAAATATTGGTGCCGTTGCATTCGAGTTCGCCGCGTTGGAAATCCACATCGTCCGAGCGCATTGAATCCTTCGGCGGATGCAGTTTTTGGCTGTGATCGCTGTTCGCCGCCATGCGATATTGGTCGAGCCCGCCAAAATAAAAATCGCGTATCTCGATTTTTTCCTCAGGCTTCAACGTGGTGATATATCGCATCGCGTAATTGCCCATGTAAGGGTCCACCGGCATCCAGCCGTAAGGCG
>DASRBR010000507.1:0-2325 GCA_035653495.1 Verrucomicrobiia bacterium | reverse complement strand
TTCTTTACATACAGTCGTAACTCTGGGCGAACATCTCATTGCTGGAAAAACGTGGACGCCAGCCAAGTTCGTTTTTCGCCTTGGTGATGTCGAAGTAAAGGGAGCGGCCATACATCATCGCGTGATACGGTCCCAATGGCGACAAACCGAGCGCACTGGTGAGATTCATGAACGCGACGGCAGGGGCCATCGGCACGCTTTTGACCTTCGAACCAGTTTTCGCATGCGCACACAAATGTTCGAGCACCGAGCGCATGGAACCAAACCGTTCCGCACCGCAATTATAAATTTCCGTGCCGGGGCGCGCAGCGGCAAGGACGCATGCTTCGGCCAAATCATCCGCATGGACAAATTGATAAAGGTTTTCACCGCTGCCAAGGACAGGCACGTTGTAGCCGGTGCGGATCCATTCAAACAAAATCTGAAAAATGCCAAGCCGCCCATGCCCCATTATGGTGCGCGGCCGAATAATGGTAACATCAAGCCCTTGCTTCGCATATTTCGCACAGAGATGTTCGCCTTCGAGCTTCGCCCGGCCATAAGCCTCCGCTGGCGTGGGAGTGGTCGTTTCCGTGACAGGATTTGATTTCGGTACGCCGAAGACGGCGCTCGAAGAAACATAGATCACCTTGCGCGCTTTGGCGTCCAAGGCGGCTTGCAAAAGATTTTCCGTGCCCTGGATATTGACCGACTCGAACAGATGCTTGTCCTTGGCCAAAGGGACTTGCGCAACACAATGATAAATTACATCGCAACCGGCGCAGGCTTGCCTTACTTGCGCTTCGTTGCGGATGTCGCCCTTGACGAAATCAATGTCGCCGGCGCGGTCATCGGCATCCGACAAATCGAAAATCCGCACTTTTTGGCCATGCGCGCGCAAACGGTCGCGTAGCAGCGAGCCGAAATAGCCCGAACCGCCCGTGATCAACGCTTGTGTGCCGGCAATCATGTTTGGCCATTGTAACCACGCGGAGGACGCAGATAAAAGCCTTTCTGAATGGCTGTAACGAAATTTTTACTTCGAAATTTTTCAGCACAATGTTAAAGTTTATTTCAAACCCGAAGAATTTATGAGTGCTCATCAATCGTATCGCAACTTGCCAGAACTGGCTGGAATTTGTTCGATGACGGACGCCATGCGGCCCGGTTTGTCCGTCGAGGAATGCGTCAGCCGTCTCAAACGCTATCATTACGCCTTCAAACGATTGCACCAGATTTTTACAGCGCGCATCACGGCTGAACCGATTTATGAACTCAAGATGGCCTTCAGCCTGCACGCGCATCTTTGCGCGGAGCATGTTTCGGCGTTGCGCAAACGCGTCGGCGAAATGCGCGAACCGCCGCTCGGCCTTGAAGCCGTGCCGGATGCCAGCCTGGAGGTTTTCTTCGATGAAATCCTCGCTGCTCCGAGCACGCCCGAGTTGGTCCTCGGCCTTTATGAAAAAGCCCTGCCAGCGCTCGAAGTAGCGTTGGAGCAACATTTCAAGGACACCAACCTGCTGGCCGATCATCCAAGCACACGTTTGTGCAAATTTGCGCTGCTTGAAATTGACGAAATGCTCAATTATGGCGGAAAAGCCGTCACAAGCCTCGTTGACCGCGCCTCCCGCGCGCAGGCGACGCCATGGCTCAAGCTGCTCGATGATTGCCTGGTTGCCGCCGGCAGTTTGGATGGCGTGGAAAAAACTTCCGCACCGCCGCAGCGAATACATTCCGGCAAGCCATACAAATATGATGGCGTCCCAAAACGAGACGAACGTTTTTCAGATCCGTACAACATGGGGGTCAATGCCGAGGTGTTTCTCTACGATGAAAAATTTCCGCCCGAGCCGAAAACGCTCATGATGTTTTACAAGCGGCTGCGGGAGATTGATGTCCCCGAGATGATGGCCAGCATCATCATTGAGACGCCGGACAAGCCATGGGAATATTACCGTGACATGACGCGGCAGCTTTGGGACGAGGCGCGGCACGCGATGATGGGCGAGGTCGGTTTCGCCAACATGGGCATTGATTGGCCGAATAAGGTGATGATCAACTACACCTGGTCGCTCGCCTTGAACACGCAACTGAAGCCCATCGAACGCCATGCTGTGCTATATTTCATTGAGCAAGGGTTGATGCCAAAAACCGGCAAACGGTTTGAATGGGAGGTCGGTTTGGCCTCGCACAACCCGCTCTCGGCGTTGTTTCAGGACTACGATTGGGCCGACGAAGTGCTCCATGCGCGCATTGGTCGCGATTGGTATCTCAAGGGATTCGACAACGCGCAGCAAGCCGTCCGCTACGGCGACGAATGCTGGTCGCGCGTGTTGATGAGCTGGG
>DASRBR010000506.1:0-4350 GCA_035653495.1 Verrucomicrobiia bacterium | reverse complement strand
TCGAGAACGTCGGGGTCTTGGGTGAAGCCAAGCTTTTCAATAAATTCGATCTGAGCTTTCGAAAGATCGCCGACCACAAACAAATTCCACTTATCGTGTCCCTTCGCGTAGGAGAGTGCGAATGCCTTTGCTTCGATGATTTCTCCATCCCAAGCCATCGCTCTGAGATCATCCAATGGAAAATTTTTGTCCGTCAGGATCGAGTCAATTAGAGGATAATTCCAGTTCCCATCGGAATCATGGCTTGAGATTGTTATGCTCCACACCGGAATCCGATGACCCCACCAAAGCTGGCGGCTGATGCACCAATCCTGGATGTTGGCCATCCAATGGTCGTAAACCTTCGCCCAACGGTCAGGATGAAATTTCATTTCGCCAGTCGCCACACAATTCCGCGCTTTTTCCGTGCTCGGATATTTTAAAAACCATTGCTCGCTTAAACGCGGTTCGATTGGCACATCGGTGCGTTCGCTGCAACCGACCTTGTTCGTGTAAGGCTCTTCTTTTTCCAGCGCGCCGATTTCTGTCAGCACTTCAGCGGCCACCTTGCGCGCCTTGAGACGGTCCATGCCTTTCAAATCCGCACCGGCCAAATCGTTCATTGTCGCGTCGGGATTCATGATGTCCACGACGGGCAATTTGTGGCGCAACCCGATATCAAAGTCCGCCCTGTCATGCGCCGGCGTGACCTTCAACACGCCCGTCCCGAATTCAAAATCGACATGCTCATCGCCGATGATGGGAATGAGTTTTTGTTCGCGCGGCAATTCCCGGGGCAGGGCGCGGATGGCGTGCTTGCCGATGAGGTGCGTGTAACGCGTGTCCTTGGGATTGACGGCGATGGCGGTGTCGCCCGGAATCGTTTCCGGACGTGTGGTTGCGATGGTCAAAAATGTTCCCGGCAGTTCGGCGACTTCCACCTTGTAATAATACAGCAAGCCGCGCTGCTCTTTCATAATGACTTCTTCATCCGAAACCGCCGTGAACGCGACGGGATCCCAATTGACCATCCGCTTGCCGCGATAAATAAGTCCTTTTTTATAAAGCTCGACGAACACGCGCTGAACGTCGCGCATGTAATCGGCGTCCATCGTGAACCGCTCGCGGGACCAGTCGCAAGACGCACCCAGCTTTTTGAGCTGCTGAATGATGATGCCGCCATGCTTGTCCTTCCATTCCCAGACCCGCTTGAGGAATTCCTCACGGCCGAGGTCGCGTTTGGATTTTTTTTCTTCCTTCCAAATCTTTTTGGAAACCACATTTTCGGTGGCGATGCCCGCGTGGTCGGTGCCGGGGAGCCAAAGCACTTCCTTGCCGTCCATGCGGGCCTTGCGGGCGAGGATGTCCTGGATGGTGTTGTTGAGCACGTGGCCGAGCGTGAGCACGCCGGTGACGTTCGGCGGCGGGATGACGATGGAATAGGCAGGCTTGGGCGAAGCTGGATTCGCCGTGAACAAATTTTTTTCGAGCCAGAATTGATACCATCTGGCCTCGACGGCTTGCGGCTCGTACGCTTTGGAAATCTCAGGCATGATCAAGATACAATATCAAATTCGCCAAACTGTTTGAAATGTCGGTCAAAACTGGCGACGCGTCTAATGCCCAATCGGCGCATGACGGCGAAGGACAAAGCATCGCAAAGCGAATAGGTTTTGTCACGATGTGAGCGCAAAATTTCAAGTGCATTCCCATGGTCTTGCGGTGAAGTCTGTTCCAGGAGGATCAAAGGGTTTTGCCAGAAGTCTTTCAGAATGAGTTCTCTTTGTTTGGTATTGCGCGAAAAATTCGCATGAATTTCGCAAAACACCGGCCAAGTCGTCACAAATTGCAACCTCTCCCGCAAGCATCTGTTCATTATGCGGTTTGCTTCCTGATGCCGAAGTTCTTCTTCATCGCGATAGACAACCCAAAAGGATGAATCGAGGAACAGAGGAGCAATCATTGCGATTCATCCATTTCGCGAATCATCTTGTCATAAGCCTCGGCGCTCTCGCGGTTCTCATAATAATCCTTTGGCAGCGGCGGCGCTTCGACCCACTCACCTTTGACTTTGATCCAATCTTTTGGAACGCCGTACAGATAATGATCCAGATTGATCCCCGCGTCTTCATGACCGTCAGAACCGGAATACGCCTCTTTTGGCCAAGGCTTGAAAATCGGATTATTCGTCCACGCATCGTCGGGAATCTCCATCTTCTCATCAATGAACCCGCGAATGATGGCAGCCATTGGCTGTTCACGACGCCGTGCTTCCGCCTGCAAAAAATCATGCTCCGCCTTGCTCAAATAAATCTGAGTGCGGACCATCGGTTCACTTGGAACTACTACAGCAGCAGGAGTTTCCTTCAATTCCGACGCGCTTTTCTTTTGTTTCGGATATTTTGCGCGCTTCTTCATGGCAGCCAATATACATCGCGATGTATATACATCAATTTATTTTTTATTAACCACGGATGGACACCGATTAACACGGATAGAATTTATAAGACAATGCGCTCCCATTGAAGCTTTGGGTATTTGAAATTTAAAATGAGACCAACTCTTAATTTGGTGATGCGCAGGTAATTCATCATCTGGCCGCGTTCCAAGTCGGTGATTTTTTCGATCACTTTGACGTCCACGATAACCGAATCAAATGCAATCAAGTCAGGCACATATTCAGAGACCTGGACGGTTTTATAAATTACCGGAAAACGCCTTTGTTGGTTGAATGGAATTTTATTCAAGCCAAACTCAATCACGAGTGCATTTTCATAAGGCTTTTCGTGAAGGCCGTGCCCTAGCGCGTTCAACACCTCAAAAGCGCATCCGATGAGCTGATGCGTTTCTTCTCGGAAGAGCAAATTGCTTCCTGGAGTCGTCCTCAAATCCACTCTTTCATCCGTGTTCATCCGTGTTTATCCGTGGTTGAAATCACTTCTTCAACAACCCATACTCCATGCTGTCCACCAGCGCGCTAAGGCTGGCTTCGATGATATTGTCGTGGACGCCCACGGTGCCCCATTCGCGTTTGCCGTCAGTCGATTCGATGAGAACGCGCGTTTTCGCACTGGTGCCAAGACCGGTGTCGAGGATGCGCACCTTGTAATCGGTAAGCTGAATCTTGCGGACCTGCGGATAAAACCGTTCCAACGCCGCGCGCAAAGCCGAATCCAGCGCATTCACCGGGCCATCGCCTTCGGCCACCGTATGGGCCACTTCGCCGTTGACCAAGACCTTGATCGTGGCCTGGCAAACCGAAACGGGCCCATCTCGGCGCACAGTCGTTTCATAACCTTCGATTTTGAACGGTGGTTCCTCGTGCTTGAGCGCCCGGCGGATCAAAAGCGCCAGCGAACCCTCCGCCGCTTCAAATTCATAGCCCTTGTGCTCGAGTTCTTTGATGCGATTCAGGATTGCCTTCAACTCCGGCGTGTCGTTCGCGATCTTGAAGCCCAATTCCTGCGCTTTCATCACGATATTGCTGCGGCCCGCAAGATCGCTGATCAATACGCTGCGCTGATTTCCCACCAGCGATGGGTCGATGTGCTCGTAACTGCGCGCCAATTTCTGCACCGCGTTCACATGCTGGCCGCCCTTGTGCGAAAATGCCGCCGAACCGACCCATGGCAAACGCGAATTGTGCCGGATGTTCGCGATCTCATCCACGAACTGCGAAAGCTCCTTTAATTTCGGCAACGACGTTTTCGGCACGCACGTTTTGCCGAGCTTCAACGCAAGATTCGGGATGACGCTCGTCAGATTGCAATTGCCGGTGCGCTCGCCGTAACCGTTGATGGTTCCCTGAACCTGCGTCGCGCCGGCTTCCAGCGCCGCGAGCGCGTTCGCCACGCCCAAGCCGATGTCATCGTGCGTGTGAATGCCGATCTTCGTGTTCAACTGGCCGCGCGCAAAGGCCGTGATGGACGCGATCTCATGCGGCAAACGCCCGCCGTTCGTGTCGCAAAGGACGATGAAATCCGCGCCGGCTTTTTCGGCCGCTTGCCACGTGGCCAAAGCGTAATCCGGTTCGTCGGAATAACCGTCGAAACTGTGCTCGGCATCGTAGATGACATATTTTCCGTTGTCCTTGAGATAACGGATGGTGTCGCCGATCATCGCGAGGTTTTCGTCCGGCGTCGCTTTCAACACTTCCTTGACGTGCAACAGCCATGTCTTGCCGACAATCGTTACGACCGGCGTGTTCGCGCCGAGCAAAATTTGCACTTGTTCGTCGTTCTCGACCGACAGTCCCTTGCGACGCGTTGCGCCGAAAGCCGCGAGGCGCGCGTTCTTGAATTTCCTGCGCCTGGCCTGCTCGAAAAATTCGATGTCCTTTGGGTTCGCGCCGGGGAAGCCGCCTTCGATGTA
>DASRBR010000505.1:0-5032 GCA_035653495.1 Verrucomicrobiia bacterium | reverse complement strand
CCACACGTCAAGCGATTGTCCTTGCCGCGCTGGCGGGTGCGATGCAAATGCTCGCCGGCGCGCCGGAAGTCATCATTCTGACCTGGGCCTTCATCGGGGCGATGTGGTTGGCGCAATTGATTTGGACAAAAATTCCAAAGAAACAAATGCTCACGCGAATGCCGGTCATCGTGGCGCTCGTCGCGGGATTGGCCGCGGCGCAATTGCTGCCCTTCTTCCAATTCCTCCAATACTCGCAGCGGAACTCGGGATTCGGCGGCACGGAATGGGCGATGCCGCTTTCGGGCCCGGCAAATTTTCTCGTCCCGCTCTTTCATTGTTTTCAGGCGAGCCACGGCGTTTTCGTGCAATACGGACAATATTGGGTTTCATCCCATTATTTGGGCGCGGGATTGATGGTGCTTGCAACGGCTGGAGCGATTTTTGTGAAGAAGCGGCGTATCTGGCTTCTGCTCGCGTTGGCGCTGTTTTGCATCTGGATGGCGATGGGCGCACATGCTTTTTTATATCCAATTATAAGAAAAACCGTGCCGCTCCTTGGATTGATGCGCTATCCCATCAAGTTCGTCGTGTTGCCGATTTTCATCATCCCGCTGCTTGCAGCGTACGGGGTGCGCTGGGTGCAAGCGCAGGCAGCATGTGGAAATGCAGGTCGTGCGCGCAATGTACTGGTGAACATCGCGCTCGTGGCGCTCTTTTTGATCGGAGTGATTGTGCTCGTCGAATGGAAACATCCGCTCGGTTCCGACAATTGGACGGCTACCTGGCACAACGCCATCGGACGTGCTGCATTCGTGGCGCTTGTGCCGGGCGTTTTGATTTTGTCTGAACGCGCGCCGCAATTCAAAATTCAAGTCTTGCTGCGTTGCTCCTTGCTCGCACTGCTTTGGACGGATGTCTATACGCATGCGCCGGCATTGAACCCAACCGTCCAGCGTTCGATTTACCAACCACGGGCGATGCGCGCGGCGCTCAAGTTGCCGCCCGAACCGCAAGCTGGTGAACCGCGCTTCATGGAAGCCAATGCCGTGATGGCACAGGTGCATCTCCTCAGCCTGCCCAATCCGATTGATGAATACATCTGCCATCGCCTCGCATTGTATGATGATTGCAACCTTCTCGATCACGTTCCCAAAACCGACGGTTTCTTTTCGCTTGCGCTGCGCGAACCGTTGCGCGCTCTCGGCCTCGTTTATCAGTCGGATGATCGCCACGTGGACTTGAAAGGAATGAAAGATTTTCTTGGCATCGCGCATGTCAGCCCGACGAATGCCGATGCAGCCAAATCACTGGATTGGACGAACCGCGAAACCGCCATGCCGCTCATCACCGGCGGGCAACAACCGATCTTCGCTTCCGATGCGCAAACCGATGCCGGATTAATGTCGGCCAAGTTTGATCCGCGTAAGACGGTTTATCTTCCGCTGGACGCTCGAAACCAGGTCAAGGCCGCTGGAGCGGATGTAAAAATCATTTCACCGCAAATCAAGCCGGAAAAAATTTCATTCGAAACCGAGGCTGGCGCGCCGGCAATCGTGACACTGGCGCAGGCGTATTACCTTCCATGGCACGCCTATGTAGATGGTCACCGCATCCCTTTATGGCGCGCGAACGCCGGTTTTCAAGCGTTGGAAGTGCCCCCCGGCAAACATGCGATCCAGGTCATTTATGAGGACCGCATGTTTCAGGCCGGCGTGGTGATTTCGTGCGCGTCGTTGTTGGTTCTCGGTGTGGTCTGGTTTTCTGGAGGGAGGAAGGCGCAATGAACGTGCAAACTCCAACATCGTCGCCCGATGCGGCCGCCACCGAAAAAAACGCGCGCGCGATTGCCGAGGCAGCATTCAGCCCTGTGCGTTTCGCATTGTTTTTGATCGCGATTGTCATCGCGAAATTCCCGCGCGTAGTGCTGGGCCAGGAAACATTCTTTCATCGCGATTACGGATTGTTCACATATCCCATAGCGCATTATGTGCGCGAATGTTTCTGGCGCGGGGAAATTCCGCTCTGGAATCCGTTCAACAACTTCGGCATTCCATTGCTCGCGCAATGGAACACCAGCGTCCTTTATCCGCCAACGCTCTTTTTCCTGATTCTTCCACTGCCATGGTCGCTTGCGGTGTTCAATCTCGGGCACCTCGTGTTTGCGGGATTGGGCATGTATTTTCTCGCGCGCCGCTGGACCGGCAGCCAGATTGCTGCTTCCTTTGCCGGCACCGTGTTCGCCTTCAACGGCCTCAGCCTGCACATGCTGATGTGGATCAGCAATCTTGCCTGTTGGGCATGGATGCCATGGGTGATTTTATTTGTAGAACAAGCCTGGAACTGGAACGCGGATGAAAGTTTAAAGTCTGGGGACAACGTCTCTCGGAATTTTATCCATCCTCTGTCTTCTATCCTCTATTCTCGTTTTCCTTTCCTCCATCCTTGCTCGGCGCGAAGGGCCGTGCTCCTCGCCGCTGTTGCCGGCGCGATGCAAATGCTCGCCGGCGCGCCGGAACTCATTCTTTTGACCTGGCTTTTTTTAGCGGCGATGTGGCTGGGGCGAATGTTGCGTGAAAACGTTTCACGTAAGCGATTATTTTGGCGGACTACCGCAATCTGCGCACTGGTTGCAGGCTTTTCAGCGGCGCAATTGCTGCCGTTCATGCAATTGCTTGCGCATTCGCCGCGCGATACTGGGTTTGGAGATTCGAAATGGGCGATGCCGGGCTGGGGGTGGGCGAATTTTTTTGTGCCGCTATTCCATTGCTCGCCGTCCATCCTCGGAATTTATTCGCAGGACGAACAGCAATGGACTTCCTCTTACTACATGGGCATCGGCGCGCTTGCGCTGGCGGCGCTGGCGCTTGGGCGGAAAAATCATTCGCGCGCCCGCTGGCTCGCTGTTGCCGCGGTGATTGGCGTTGTCCTGTCCATGGGCAACAACACACCGGTTTATGCATGTATCCGGCGCGTTTTCCCGTTCATCGGCATGATGCGATATCCCATCAAAATTGAGGTGCTCACCACGTTTGCGCTGCCGCTGCTGGCCGCTTATGGCCTGAATGCGAACAAGGATGAGGCGGGTCCCCACAAGCAGAAATTGGCCCGACCGTTTTTTACTGTCGGAATTATTTTTGCAATAGTGATTGCCGGGATTTTGGTTTATGCAAATAAATTTCCTGCGCCGAAGGAATCGTGGGCCGTCACGCTCGCGAGCGGTTTGAGCAGGGCGCTTTTTCTGGCGCTTATCCTTGCAGGAGCGTGGATGGTCCTGCGCGCCCATTCAGTCCGCACCGTGACTTTGGCTGCGGCCATGATTTTGTTGCTGGTCACCGTGGATGCCTTCACGCACACGGCGGACCAGAACCCAACTCTGCCGAACGTCATCTACGGACCTTTGGGAAATCCGCAGCTTGCCCCGGTGCGCCTCGGCGAATCGCGCGCTGCGGTCAATCCGAAGCTGAACGCCTTTTTGAGCTTCGCAGCGACTCCAAACGCGTTCAATTATTATCTGGGCGAGCGCAGCGCGTTGTTCCTCGATTGCAATCTGATTGATCGCATTCCAACAGTGAGCGGATTTTTTTCGGTCGATTTGAAATCTTCGGCGGAAGTCAGCGCGATTTGGAATGACCCCAGCCTCACCTTTCCCAAACCGCTCGAGGATTTTCTGGCCATCTCGCGCATTTCTTCGGAAGACAGTTCATTCACCTGGACGAATCGCTCCAATTTCATGCCATTTGTGACTGGCGGGCAAAAGCCTGTTTTCGCCGGTGATGCAGAAACTTTGCGCGCATTGGCATCAACTGCTTTTACCCCCAGCACAATTGTTTATCTGCCAACAGAATCGCGCGGCAGCATCAATGCAGGCCAGGGCGCTGTCGCAATCCAAATGAAAAAATTTGAAGCTGAGCAGGTTGACTTTGAAACGCAATCCACCGGGCCGGCGATGATAGTGATCGCGCAAGCTTTTTATGAACCGTGGCATGCGTATGTGGATGGCAAGCGCGTTCCGTTATGGAAAGCCAACGGCGCTTTTCAGTCTTTGCAAGTTCCGGCCGGAAAACATGAAGTTCGCGTCGTTTATCAAGACAGAGCATTTAGAACAGGAACGGCCATTTCAATCGCGACTTTGCTTTTGACGGGATTATGCTGGGTGAGAACCAGCAGGCGGGAAAAGGGCTAACAAAGGTTTCATCAAACACTTGGCGCAAGATTCCACTCTAGTCTCCAGGGTATCGCTATAATGATTAAAACAATTTTTTGATGCTCGCCCTCACCCCGGCCCTCTCCCCCAGGAGAGGGTGAACGCAAAGCGCTCTTTGAAATCCTAATACCTATAGTTGCAATCTCCCACCCTGGAAAATTCCTGTGAAAAGATAAAATTTCCTGAAAGATTTGATTTCAAAAAAAGCGGCAGATGTTGCCCCCTCTCCTCGGGGGAGAGGGCCGGGGTGAGGGCGAGCGTACAACTAATTGGCTTTTTGCCCGTCCATTGGTAAGCAGAAAGATTTTTACATATTTCCCCATTCGGCTTGTAAATCTTTTGGCAATCCGCAAATGCTTTGGCGATGAGTGTTTTGCCCATTGTGGACCGTGAATTGCGCGTGGCTGCGCGCCGGAAAAGCACGTATTTGACGCGCACGTGGGCCGCCTTGGGAATGTTGGCGATCTGGTTCATTGTGCTCATCTCGACCAACTCCCGCTCCGGCAAGCAGCTTGGCCTCGAGTTGTTCGTAAGCCTCGGCACGCTGGCTTTAACCCTGAGCATGTTTGCGGGAATTTTCCTTACGTCCGATTCCTTGTCGGAAGAAAAAAGGGAAGGAACTCTGGGACTGCTCTTTTTGACGGACCTCAAGGGCTACGACGTGGTATTGGGCAAAATGGCCGCGCATTCGCTGCATGCTTTTTTTGGCTTGCTGGCGATGCTACCAGTCATTGGTTTGACGATTTTGATGGGAGGAGTCACTGGCAAAGAATTTCTTCGCGTGACGCTGGTGTTCGTGGTGACTTCCTTTTTCTCCTTAAGCCTCGGAATGGCCGTCTCGTCCAT
>DASRBR010000504.1:0-9367 GCA_035653495.1 Verrucomicrobiia bacterium | reverse complement strand
AATGAAGGCGGGTTCGACTGGCTCTGGGCCGGTTCAGCCAGCACCTTCAGCATCACCATGAGGAATGGCAGCGGCACCGGCAGCACTGAACCCAAGACCACAGCGAATTACAACCCTGGTCAATGGTACCATGTCGTCACGACCTTCGACGGCACCAACATCGCTTACTATATCAATGGCGTGCAGGATTTTCTGCAGAACTCTCCCGCAGCCACGTTGAACCCAAACACATGGGCTCCGCTGACCATCGGCGGCGGACGTTGGACTGGCACCATCCAAAATCAATTCCAAGGTCAAATCGACGAACTGGCTGTCTATACAAACATCTTGTCGCAATCCGATATTCAGACGCACTACAACGACGGCGTCAGCGGCGCGGCTGGAGTTTATAAGGCGGCTGTTTTAGCCGATCAACCGCTGCTCTATTATCGCATGGATTCGCCTGCTTACGCGACACCGGCACGCAGTAGTTGGCCCGCATTGGCCAACTATGGTTCCGGCGGCGTCCAGGGCGTTTACAAGCCCAATGCCGCTCCCGGCGCTTTGGCCGGACCTTCCGAATCGGGCATACCCCTGGGCGGCTTCCCGAACACGGCCTTGGCCTCGGACGGTAACAGCATCTTTGCGGATGCAGGATTTGATCCTTCGTTTAACCCGACAGGCAACACTCCTTTGAGCGTTACCGCCTGGTTCCGGGCCAATCCTGCCGACGTACAACAACGCAATTGGCAAACGCTCGTCGGCCACACCGATCAAAACTGGCGCTGCGCTTTCAACGGAGGCAACGGCAAAATTGGTTTTGATTCCGGCAACGGCCTCGATGTCGCTTCGGCGATTCCGTACAATGATGGTCAATGGCATCAGGTCGTCGGCACGTATGATGGCACTTCCCTCACCAGTGTTTACGTGGATGGCAAGCTGAGCGCAACGGGCACCAAGACCGGCACCATCGGCACCGGCTCCCTGTTTGACATTTATCTCGCCAGCTCTCCCAATGGCCAGTCAAACGCCGCGGGCGGTCGCACGTTCGCCGGCAATATTTGCGAAGCGGCGTTCTTCAACGGCAAGGCGCTCACCGCCCAACAAGTGTCCAACTTGTACAATGCAGCGCAGGTCCCGGCCTTTATCACCACCCAGCCGAACTTGGTGACATCCGCCAACCAGAACAGTTGCTACACCAACACCGTGGTAGCCAATGGAAGCGGCACATTGTCCTATCAATGGTATGAGAATGGCGTGGCGATGACTGGCCAGACGAACGCCAGCCTGGTCATTTGTCCGGTGACCCCCGCCTATGCCAGCACCAACTTGTATGTGGTCGTGAGCAACTCCTACGGTGCAATCACCAGTTCCATCGCGTCACTGACAGTGTTCAGCCTGCCGCAGTTTGTCGTCCAGCCCACCAACACGACGCTCACCAATAATATTAACCTTTACGCCGGCGCTCATCCCACGTTTAAGGCCTATGCCGTTGGCGCGCAGCCCATCACTTATCAATGGTACACAAATGGCGTTCTCGTGCCTGGTGCGACCAACATCAGCTACACCCTGCCGCCTGCCGGCGGTGTCGTAAACTTCGCTTGTGTAGCGAGCAACTTTGTAGGCACCAGCACCACTTCACCGGTGAACATCACCGTCCTGCCCAGTCCTGTGAATCCGTACCCGATCGAGGTGACGTCCCTGAATCCCATCGCTTACTGGCGTTTGAATGAACCGGATGACGGCTTGGGAGATGGCAACTCCGGCGCGATCGTCAATGATTATGTCGGCGGCATCAACGGCGTTTACACCAACACGGCGCTCGGTATTGCCGGTTACAATTCTCAAACCGATCCAACCGAGACGGCTGCGGAGTTTGGGTTCACTACAACGTCCAACAGTTTCGCTGGCCAGGTCGCCAGCAGCGTAACCGGCCTAAATTTGGGGCTCACATCCAATCTGGTTTACGGGGTTGATTTTGCGGCAACCAACCAGAACAGTTCCTTCTCCATCTCAGCCTGGGTGAATGGCGGCCAGCAGACCGCGGACGCGGGCATTGTCGCCAAGGGCGTCATCTTCCAGGAGGAATTCGGCCTGGACACCGGTTATGACGGCGGAACGCCAGCGCATGCCTTCCGCTTTTTCGTGCGCACGGCCAACGGCAACGCTTTCAACGCCAATAGCACGATCCAGCCCGGCAATGTCTGGCACCATTTGGTCGGAGTTTGCGATGAAGTCAACGGAGTGCTGAGGCTTTATGTTGACGGCCAGACGACCGGCAGTGCAACCCTTCCGGCAAACGCCGGCATCTTGTCCTCCACCGGTCCGTTGCAGATTGGCGCGCGTCCGGGCAGCGCCGATCCGAACGCGAACACCCTTCAGTTCGTGGGCACGGTGGATGACGTCGCGGTGTTCAACCGCGCGCTGAGTGCGCTTGAAGTGTCGAACCTGTATTTCTCCGCGGGCATCGCTCCGAGTATCAGCCAGCAACCGCCCAGCACCGTGAACGTCAATGAAAACGGCACATTGATCATCAATGCAGCAGCAGTCGGCACACAGCCGCTGGCTTATCAATGGTTTGATCAGACTGCAAATCTGCCTGTTCCCAACCAAACCAACGCCACTTTGGTCATCAGCAATTTCCCGCTCAGTATGAACGGGGAAACTTACGTTCTGAACGTGACGAACCTTTACGGAAACGTCAATTCATCCTCGGCCTCGGTTTCAGTTCAATCGGGTGCGCCGGTGATCGTGCAGGATTTGCCAACGAATGCGGTCGCTTACGCGGCAGGTTCGCCATTCACCCTCGGAGTCACGGTTTCCGGAACCGCTCCTTTTGCCTACACTTGGTATGAAGATGGGTCGGTGATTTCAGGCGCCACCAACAGCACCTACACCGGAACAACGGTTTATGGGTCGAACACCTTGCATGTTGCGATCAGCAACTCTTACGGCGGCGTGGTGAGTTCAACCGCCATTGTTGTCGGCGAAGCCGGTACGCCGCCGGTCACTTTCCCGAATTCCGGCAGTGCTGGCTGGACGCTGGATGCGCAGGCCAATGGCTTCCCGGTTCTCTCGAATGGCGTCCTGCAGTTGACGGACGGTGGCGGGAGCGAATCGCGCCAGGCATGGTTCAACACCAAGCAGGATGTCAGCCGCTTCCTCTGCCAGTTCATTTATCAGGACATCACTGGCGGAACTGCGGGAGCCGACGGCATCACCTTCTGCATCCAGAACATCGGCACGACTGCCGAGGGCGGCGGGGGCGGCAGCCTGGGTGTTTCCGGGATTACTCCCAGCGTGGATTTTGCGATGAATATCTATCATGGCACCACACCTCCGGGACCGGCAGCGGGTTGGAATCTCAACGGCGGCAATGCCACCACACCCACCTCACCGCTGGTATTGGACAACGGCAGTCATCCCATTCACGTTGTCCTCTACTACAACGGAACGACGGCAACGGCGTGGCTGACGGACCCGACAGCGGGAACGACCGCGCCGGTTTATACGACGAACATCAACATTCCCACTCTCGTGGGGAACCCCGCGTATGTCGGGTTCACCGGCGCCACCGGAGGCTCGCAGGCAAACCAGGAAGTTTATGATTTCTCTTTTGCCACCATTACGACCCCGGTTCTTAGCGAAACCATTTCGGGAAATAACGTCGTGGTTGCGTGGCCAAGTTCAACCAGCGCGCTCTTCACGCTTCAAAGCGCCGCCAACGTAAACGGGCCATGGAGTGATGTGACCAGCGGAGTCACGGCATCGGGTGGGCAGGTCCAGTACGTCACCCCTGTAGGTGGAAGCGCGCAGTTCTATCGACTTGTCTTGCGGATTCCGTGAAGTGATCCGCCACAATTTGCCTGCAAGGGCAAAATGGGGCGGGCAGCAAATGAGCAAGCTAAATCTCAGTCCTGGTGCGGCCCGGGACAACTATCGGGCCGCACTGAAGGAGGCCATAGCGAGCGGTTTTACACTGATTGAACTGCTGGTGGTCATCGCCATCATTGCCATCCTTGCGGGATTGCTCTTGCCCGCCTTGTCGAAGGCCAAGGAAAAAGGACGGAGCATCCAATGCCTGAGCAATCAAAAGCAGTTGAGCCTCGCGTGGATCATGTATCCGGATGACAATGGCAACCAGTTATGTCCCAACCATGATGGAGCCACTACAGATCCCACCATCAATTGGATTGCCGGTTGGCTGAACTTTACACCGGATAATTCCGACAACACCAACACCTGGTACCTGCAACGTGGTTTGCTCGCCCCCTATTGCAACAAACAAATCGGCATCTACAAATGTCCGTCGGATAGATATTTTTGTCTTGAGAGAGGCGAGCGAATGGACCGTGTGCGAAGCTATTCAATGAATGGTTTTATCCAGGGTGGCGCTTATTATGCCGAAGCCGACAGCACGCCATATCCCCGCAATTATTCCCATTGGTATCACGGCCCGGGCACGATTTTTCTCGCCTATAACACGACCACGGATCTTTCGAAGCCGACTCCATCGGATTTGTTTGTTTTTTCAGAAGAACACCCCGACAGCATCAATGATGGCTGGATGAACGTCAGAAGCGCCAATGGGGTTTATTGGGAAGATTTGCCGGCAAGTTTTCACGGCGAAGGTTCCAACATGGGCTTTGCTGACGGGCATGCCGCATTCCATAAATGGATGGATCCGGCCTACACCTGTCCGCCGGTCAAAATGCCGGCCAACCCGCAAAATCTTTGGGTGCCCGGAACGGATTTGACTGATGTGACCTGGGCGCTCAATCACGCCACTTCTACTCCGTGAACTGATATCCATGGAAAGCGCGCTCCAATAATTTCAAATACAACATTCGTATTACTTCAAACGTTCTATTGAAACAGATTGTTCCAGGCAGACTATAAAGTTCTTCTCGCGCTGGCTTTGTATAGAGTTACTTTCTACCATCCTACCCATATATTCGTATGGATTGACTTGCCGATAGAGATGCAAGATATTCTCCGCGACTCCTGACATCAGTGATGCACGCCTAACTGCATCTGGGCCTCATGCACTTGCGCCGCGGTGGCGCTTTGTTAGTCAACTGCAATATAACTATGAAAAAGCACCTTCGCTGCATAGCTGTCTCCTTTTTTCTACTCTCACTTCTGCTGCCCCTCCCACTCCGCGCAGGCGGGCCGCATGGCATCAACACTGGTTGGGCGATCGACAACAGTGGCAACCCGCTGCTCACCAGCTCCATTCTTCATCAGATGGTCAGTCCCGAAAAAACTGGTTGGCTGCGGATTGAAATGCGTCTCATACCCGGCCACACCAACTGGGACACCAGCATGCTCGGTTATTACGACACCGTGGTGAATGATGCCATCAGCAACGGCCTCTCCGTTTTCATCCTTGTGGACTATGCCTCGTACAACGGCAATCAAGCAAGCTGGGACGCCAACAGCTACGAGTGCGCCGGAGGCAACGGTGATAACAATTACATCGACGGTTTCGTCAGTTCCACGTTCGCGACCATCCTTTCCCATTTCCACAATCGGGTGAAGGTCTATGAGATCTGGAATGAGCCCAGCACGTGGTCAAGCGAGTCGGGCAGTTGTTACAGTGGCGGTACCTTCATGTATCCTTCCTGCTACAGTTGCCTGCTCAATAAATGCTGGGTGAATGCGCACGTGACGCAGATGTTCGGCGATGTAGTGATACTTTCCGGCGGAGTTTTCGGCACCAGTTCGCAGGGGGCAAGCGATCCCTACGGCAACTCCGGTGCGTCATGGTTGAACTCGGTCTATGACATGGGCATCAACCATGTGAGTTGGTTTTCCTCCTGCAAAAGCAGCTACGGCAGCTACCCGCTGGATGGCATTGGCCAGCATGTTTACATTGATTACAACACCACGACCACCACCGCCAACTTCCAAAAATACGAGGATGAAATTCACGGCGTCTATACTAACTGGGAAGGCGCGAACACGAAAAAGCAGACGTGGATCACGGAATTTGGCTGGAGCACGGCCAACGTGAGCCAAAGCGTCCAGGACCAGAACCTGGTCACCGCCTACACCGTCATCACCGAGCAAGGAAGTTATGTGCGCATGGGTTCCTGGTTCGAGTGGCAGGACAACCCCACCGCAAATCTTTACTTTGGCATCCTGGACCAGAACGGTAGTCCCAAAACCGCATACAATGACTACGCCTTCTGGCAGGAATACGAAGGCTATTACATCACTGGAGCCATTGATGCCAACATCCAGAACTATTTCAATGCCCGCGGCCAGCCGGTGATGGGCAATGCCTACGACAACGGCGGCACGGCTTTTGTCCATTCCTGGGGCGGCGCGAACGTGCAGGATTTTGCGGGCGGCTCGGGCTCGGACAAGACCGTGTTCGACAGCAGCTACGGCACTTTTGAGGTGAATGACATCAACGGCCTCCGCTATTTCTATATCAACACCGGCGGCCCGGGAAAATTCGGTTTGCCCAAGAACAACGAATATTCCATCACCGGCGGCACCAAGCAGGATTTTGTCAACGGCTCCTTGTCGCAGACCGGCAGCGGCATCCGTTGGTCAGGGACGTTGAACGGTCTCTATGCGCAATACTACAACGGCACTAATTTCAACTACCACGCCGGTGACAGGGTGGATTCAACCGTCAACTTTACTTGGACCAGCCCGCCCGTGTCCAACGTCGGCCAGAACTGTTTCTCCGTGAACTGGACCGGGTACGTCATCCCGCTCTATTCGCAGACATACACCTTCTACACACAAAGCGACGATGGCGTCCGCCTCTGGGTCAACGATGTGGAATTGGTGAACAACTGGACCATTCACGGCTCGACGCAGAATAGCGGGACCATCTCATTGACTGCCGGGCAGAAATACAGCATCCAGATGCAATATTTCCAGAACACCGGCGGCGCGGTCGCGCAATTGTCCTGGTCCAGCTCCAGTCAGGCCAAGCAAATCATCCCGTCCAGCCAGTTACTGCCGTACTGAAGCAGTCGAGTAATGGATACACAAGAGCGCTCCGCTCATGACCGCTCACGCTACCACGCGTCTTTCGACCTCCTCGCCGATGGTCACAAGATTTGCAAGCAAACGAACGTAAAGCTTGAGCAGTTTGTCGGTATGGCTTTGGCCTTCGCGCAAGGCGAGTTCAGCCGGGTCGGAATGATAATTTTTGTTGCGGGCGTATTCGCTGACCATCACCTGCTCGGTCGCGTGGTGGTAGGGATAACGGATTGGCGCAGTTTTTTCCTGAAGCACATTGACGCGTTCCTGGATTTCCATGCAAAGGCATTCGATGACGGCCGTCACATTTTCCGCTGCGGGTTGGAGCCGGCGATAGGCAAGAACCGCCTCCAAAGCCGCGGAAAGCTTGCGCAGTTCAAGCAACGGCTCGTACAGTTCGCCGAGCCGCGATAAAACAAAGATCGTCGCGCGCGCTTCGTCCTGGAGTTTTGCGGCATTGGGAATCTGAGCGGCAAATTCCGGCAAACGGAGTAATTGGATCGAATTAGTCAGGCGCGTTTTGCCCAGCGTTTCGAAAGGAGTCACCGCGCCATCGAGCGTTTGCAGGGCCGCGAACGCTTCCTCCCGCACCGCGTCAAAATCGCCATCGGCGAGTCCAAAATCAGTTGGATCGAGTTGAAAACCGGCCTGCACAAGTTGCGCGGCTTGTTCGGCCGAAAATAATCTTCGTTCCCACTCGATGAATTGCGAGAAGGCGGGTTGGACGGACTTGGCAGACTCCGCCATTTCACGTTGGCAATCCTTGAGTTCGGCCATCACATTCGCCGGGCTGCGCACGTGCAGCGATTTGTTTTCGGTGATGATGACCGGCCGCAATTCGGTCGCGATGCCGTGGAAATAATTGAAGATTTGCGCCCGGTCACCTTCGTAATCATGCTCCGCCTGCGATTTGAGCTGCTGCGTTGAGATGAGCCGCTCGGCGGGAAACTGCCGGCCAAAAACGCTTTGATAATAATTGAGCGTCATGCGGCGCGAGAGTTCGGGAAAATCGGTGAACAAACAGGTCGCCGGCGCAGTGGAATGAAAGATGCCCGGCTCGCACGCGGCAATGGCGCGTTGGATTCGCTCGGCATCCGACGGGTGCATGTCAAACAAGCGCGTGCGCCTTTTCAAAAGCGCCGCGTGCAATTTCTCCTGCGCCTCCGCGGTGATTTCGTCACCCCGGCTGGCGATGAAGTCCGGTATTTGATCGAACAGCTTGCGCTCCTTTTTCCATTTTTCGCGGATTTGCCGGATGGCGGCGTCCGAGCCGAGATTAAGCTGGCGAAAGCGGCGCATCGTTTCCGGAAAAAGTTCGCTGCCGATCAACCGGGTTTCGTAACGGTCCGCGTCGAATTCCATCTGGCGGCTCATCCAACAACTCAGCGCGTGTCCCGCGGCCATCAGCACCCAGAGCAAACGGCGCGTCAGCCAAACCGCGAACCGCGCCAAATAAAGCATCATCACCATCATCAATCCGGTGCGTTCATCTTCCGAAACGTGTTCAAGCACGACGTCCCAAACATCGCGTTGATAGACCACGCGATAAAACCAGGCGTTGATGGCGCGAATCAAATAAGCGGCCCGCATCCCGGTCCCTTGCGAGAAGTGGCCATACTCGTGCGCTATGATTCCCGCGAACTGCACCAAATTCATCCCCGCAACCAGAGGCAGGCCGATGACCAGGATGATGTCATTGCCAAACATGCTTCGCCAGCCGCTGCGAAATCCCGCGCCGGCGTTCACCTTGCAATCCACGTCAATCCGGCTGGGAATCGGCGCTTCCAACGAGCGGCAAATCCATCCGACCAGCCCAAAAAGCTGCGGCGCATCGGCGTGGTTGAGTGAGAACGTCTGTTCCTCCGGCGGCTTCGGCGCGAACAAAGGCTTGATCAGAAAAAACGTCATGATGGTCCCGATCAGCAGCGGGCCCAGATAAAATAAAAATATCAACATCGTCCCGACAAAGCCGTACGACGTCAGGCCCAGCACTCCTGAAAAATGCCGCGCATACTCGACGATCCCATAAATGAACAGGCCGATCAGCCCGACGTAAATCATCGGCAACAAAATCATCGCCAGCGAAACCGTCACCAGGCTGAAGCGGTACAAAGCAGAGGGTTTAAGACGCTGGAATTCGCCTTCGGGAAATTCGAGAACTGTTCCGGTTGCGGGTTCGTCGGCTGGCAGAGAGGTGATTTCACAAAGCTGGCCGCATTCGGGGCAAACAAGCTGGGCGTTTTCAAGACAGGCTTGATGGAAAAGGAGCTGGCAATGATTGCAGAAGCTGGCATCAGTCGCGGGAGCGATGGGTTGTTCGCAAAGTCTGCAATTGTCCCCGGCGTTTTCCATTTGATCAGCAATCAAAGACGGCCGGTTTCTC
>DASRBR010000503.1:0-2112 GCA_035653495.1 Verrucomicrobiia bacterium | reverse complement strand
TGCGCATGATGGTGCCTTTAAAAGCTTCCTTGTTCAACGAAAGCCAATCCGGCACTGCACGGCTCGTGGCCAGTTCCAAGTTCTTGGTCGCAAGCTGGCGCGAGACGTTGGAATCCTTGATCTCAACCACATCGTTCACCTTGAGCGCGAACGATGGGATGTTCACCTTGCGGCCATTCACCTTCACATGCCCGTGACTGATCAATTGCCGTGCGGCAGCGCGCGTGTTCGCAAAACCGAGATGATAAGCCACGTTGTCCAGGCGCGTCTCCAAAATCTGCAACATTTGCTCGCCCGTGACACCACGGCGCTTCAGCGCGCGTTCATAAACACCGCGAAACTGACGTTCCATCAAACCGTAGTAGTAACGAAGCTTCTGCTTCTCAATCAAACCCAGACCGTAATCGGTATGCTTGCGGCGCGACTTCGGGCCGTGCACGCCGGGGCCGTAATTGCGGCGCTCCAGATATTTCGTCGGGCCAAAAATGGGCGTGCCGAAACGGCGGCTGATTCGAACGCGGGGACCTGTATAACGTGCCATATCAATATTTCAAATTTGCGATTTCAGTTTCAAATCATCACACACGACGCTTCTTGCGCGGACGACAGCCGTTGTGCGGCACCGGCGTGACATCGCGAATCATCGTGACTTCCAAACCGATCGCCTGCAAAGCGCGGATGGCCGATTCGCGACCGGAACCGGGACCTTTGACGCGCACTTCGACTTCGCGCATTCCATGGGCCATTGCCTGTCGCGCGGCATCCTGCGCCACTTGCTGGGCCGCATAGGCGGTGCTTTTGCGCGAGCCCTTGAAACCGACACGCCCGGCGCTCGACCAACCGAGCAGATTGCCGTGAACATCGGTGATGCTCACCTGTGTGTTGTTGAACGTGGCGAGAATGTTTGCAATGCCGGTCGAAATGTTCTTTGCACCCTTGGCCTTGATGATCTTCTTTCCGCTAAGATCATCAGCGAGCAATTCGGCTGCGGTCGGCGCAGCGGCAGCCACGGCAGCGCCTTCAGCCGGTTTCGGTGCGGCAGCTTCGGGAACGCCTTCAGCGGGAGCGGCCTTCTTGGGCTTCGCGCCTTCGGCAGGAGCTGCTTTCGCCGTTTCAGCCACGCCTTCCGGCTTGGCTTCCTTCTTTGCAGCGGGTTTCTTTTTTGTTTCGTCAGCCATAGGAAATCAAGATTAGTGGATGCCGGTCTTTGCGTTCGGATTGCGCTGCACACCGACGGTCTTGCGCGGACCTTTGCGCGTGCGGGCGTTGGTTTGGGTGCGTTGTCCGCGCACCGGCAAGCCGCGCAAATGGCGGATGCCGCGATAGCACTTGATCCCCTGCAAACGTTTCAGGTTCATGCCCAATTCGCGGCGCAGATCGCCTTCGATGACATATTTGCCCTCTTGGATTGCGTGGACAATCTGCGACATCTGCTGCTCGTTCAGGTCCTTCGCACGGATGCTCGGGTCAATCTTCGCGTTCTGGAGGATGACCTTCGAATTGACCGGGCCGATGCCGTAAATGTAGCGCAATGCGATGTCAATGCGCTTCTCGCCGGGAATTTCAACACCAATGATGCGTGCCATAAAATATTTTAGCCTTGCCGCTGTTTGTGACGCGCATTCGTGCAAATCACACGGATGACGCCTTTGCGCCTGACTACTTTGCAATTCTCGCAAAGCTTCTTTACTGATGCGCGAACTTTCATATGTCTTTTCCTGTTCCGATAATGCAGCCGTTCGACAAATCGAACAGCGACATTTCCAATGTCACTTTGTCCCCGGGCTTCAACGGCTCGGGATTTTCCCGCGCCTTGCCCTTAAAATGAGCCAGCACCCGATGTCCGTTGGCCAATTCGACCCGGAACATCGCGTGCGGGAGCGCCTCAACTACTGCGCCTTCAACTTCGATGGCATCCGTTCGGGCCACGTCAAAATTTCCGGTTCACCTTCCGTGACCAGCACCGTATGCTCAAAATGGGCGGATAGTGAACCATCTTGCGTCACCACTGTCCAGCCATCATTTAAAATTTTCACGCCCGGCATTCCCGCATTCACCATGGGCTCAATCGCCAGAGTCATGCCCGGCCGCAGCTTCTGGTTGTTCTTCGGG
>DASRBR010000502.1:0-5913 GCA_035653495.1 Verrucomicrobiia bacterium | reverse complement strand
GACGAAGCGAAATGCGATGAGGACAAAATCCATTCTGCGTATCGTTTTCTGCTGGCGGACTTGATGCCGTTCGGCAAAAACGCGCGCATCCAGCTCGAACATGGCGGCGAAAATCAATCCACTGAGCATTACGAAACGGTCACTTACTGGTACGGCTTGAACAGTCCTTCGCTCGTGAAAACAGACACGCTCCAACTCGGCGACACGAACAGCGAAGCCTTGCACGCATATAATTCTCCATTTGCCTCTGCTCCCTACGAAATCACATCGCGCTACGAATGGGGCGTGGACCATTTGCAAGGGCGCGAGATTTATCCCGTGCAAACTGACATGGGCCGCAAAACCATCGGCACATCCGAGTTCACGCTGAAACTGGAGCCAAATAACTTCGGCGTCCTGCTGCGCCGCAAATTGGATTACTCATTCCCGAACCAACGCGCGGAAGTTTTCGTTGCTGGTGCAACACCCGACGCAAATCACGCAACACGCAACACGCAAAAAGACACAGATTCTAGCTGGCAGCCAGCCGGTACATGGTATCTGGCCGGTGCGAACACGTGCGTTTATTCCAATCCCAAGGGCGAACTCGGCGCGACGCAACACATCGTTGAAACCTCGAACCGCCGTTTTCGCGACGATGAATTTTTGGTGCCGCGCGATTTGACGCAAGGCCGCAGTGCCATTCGCGTTCGCATCAAATTCACGCCGGTAAACATTCCCCTCTTTCCTGGCCAGCCACTCGCCGAACAAGCCTGGAGCGAAATCCGATATGATGCCTATTGTTTTGTGATGCCGAAAATCAAATAGTGGATTTTTGTTTAGAACAATGAAGACACGATTACTTTTCGTTGCTGTCGTAATTATTCTGTTCGCGCTTGTGGCCTATTTTCTGACATTCGGCCACTTTTTCTTGCCATTGCCATCATCAGCACATTATGCGAATCAGAAAGTTGAAACGCGATTTTACTATCCTTTTGTGATTCCATACAAAATAACCGTGGCGTGGCGCATAAAATATCCAGGCCGGGTCAGACTTATTGAGGCAGCGGAAAGCATCCCTTCGACGCGAGATAATCAGAAAATGAAACTCGTCCTCGAAAAACTCGGCTCGTGTTGCCTCAACTGTGCGATTATCTCGATTGGATTGTCTCGAACAATCTCTTCTGAAGCGGAAACTTGGAATCCTCACCGTTCGAGACGCAAATAATCTTAAGCAAATCTGGTCGAGCGAGATTCGTTTGCGCTTCTAAAACGCTTGGGATGATTATCCTTCTTCGCCAAGCCTTCCGCAATTACTCTCCGGTCATGAATTCACGTTCCAGAAAGATTCGAGATTGTGCCTGTCTCATTATCGCCGGAGCGGTGTGCCTGTCTGGCGGATTGTCCTCGTCGCAAGGCGCGCTCACGCTCGCGGACCATGGCAAAACTCGTTATCAAATCGTCATCAGCACCAACGCCCTGCCCTCCGAACGTTATGCTGCTGAAGAACTCCAGCGCTATTTGAAAAAAATCTCCGGCGTCACGCTGCCCATCGCCAACGATGCGCAACGGCCCGCATCCCGGGAAATCATCCTCGGCGACAACGCGCATCTGCGCAGGCTGGGCACGAATTACGATCTCTCCGCGTTGGGCACGGACGGCTTCATTCTGCGGACTGACCGCAACCGATTGGTCATCGCCGGAGGCAAACCGCGCGGCACGCTTTACGGCGTTTACGAGTTGCTTGAGCAAATACTGGGTGTGCGCTGGTTCACGCCGGAATTGGAAACCGTGCCGCAAACCAGCCGCCTTCTGCTGCCCATGTTGAACGAAACGCATGTTCCCGCCCTGGAATATCGTGAGGTTTATTGGACGGAAATGTTGCGCGACGCGGATTTTGCGGCGCGGCACCGGCTCAATGGGGATCATTACCGGCTCACCGAAAAACATGGCGGCCGCGCGGCGGTTTACTTTCCTTTCGTCCACAGCATGGACAATCTGATCCCCCGGGAGCTTTACGCGCGGCATCCGGAATATTTCCCGCTCATCAACGGCAGGCGTGTGGATGGTTACGTGCAGCGCTGTCTTTCAAATCCCGACGTGCTCAAGCTGGCCATCATGAACGTGCGGCGGTGGATCAAAGAACATCCCGACGCCAACATCATCAGTGTTTCCCAAAACGACACCGCCAACTGGTGCCAGTGCGACAAGTGCAAGGCCCTGGATGACGCCGAGGGCAGCCCCTCCGCGTCGCTGTTGCGCTTCGTGAATGCCATCGCCGCAGATATTGAGGCGGATTACCCGCAAGTTCGCATCGATACTTTGGCCTACCAATACACGCGCAAGCCGCCCAAGACCATCCGGCCGCGCGCGAACGTCATCGTCCGCCTTTGCTCCATCGAGTGCTGTTTCGCGCATCCGCTGGAGACTTGTATTTCGCCGGAGAACCGCAGCTTTCGAGGAGACATCCTGGCTTGGGAGCCGGTTGCGCCGAAACTCTACGTCTGGGATTACACGCCCAATTTTGGCAACTACCAGCAGCCCTTCCCCAACTTTGCCGCATTGCAACCGAATGTCCGCTTTTTCGTCGGGCACGGAGTCCGGGGCCTGTTCGAGCAAGGCAATTACTCCAGTGGCGGCAACGGTGAATTGGGTCCTTTGCGCGCTTACGTTCTGGCGGAATTGCTCTGGAACCCGGAAACGGATGTGCAGAACACCATCAACGAGTTTCTTCAAGCGTATTACGGCAATGCCGGGCCGAAACTAACCGCTTATCTGCAACTGCTCGAAGCCCAGGTCAGTGCGCCCGGAACGCACGCTCACATTTATGATCCTCCCACCGCGCCTTATTTGAACGAAACGTTCGTTCACAACGCCGATGCAATTCTTGCCGAGGCCGAACAAGCGGCTGAGAATGACACGGTGCGTTTCCGGGTGCAGGTGGCGCGGCTGCCGGTTTGGTATGTGCAAATTGTCGCCAATCATGTGACCGGCGAGGCTCGCGCCGCGCTGATCGCCCATTTCCTGGAAATTGCCCGCAAGGCCGGCATCAGCAATATCAGCGAAGGTCAATCGCTTGAGGCTTGGGCCAAGGCGATTAAGTAAGCAATGCTGCATGATCTCGTTCCAACGCCGCGCCGTCCCAATGGGCGAGGGTTGCGCCGGCTTCGTAAGTGGTTTGCAGAAAGTCGAGCAGGGTTTCCTTGGGCGAAGGCGAATTGCGGACTTCGTCATACATCAGGATGAACTCGTGCAGACCCGCGTGGTAGAATGCCTTTTCCGGGCGGATTGGTTGGTCGCGAAATCCGGCAGGTTCGGGCGTGGTGTAGGAATAGAACGCCGCGCCTTTCACGTCACCGCTTCCCGGCCAGAAGCCCGCGCTACTGACTTCGTGGGAATAGGCTTCGCGCGTGATGCTGTCGGCGCCGGGCCGCTCGGGAGCGCGACGGCCTGAGAAACGCGACACCGCAAGATCGAAGCTGCCCCAGAAAAAATGCACAGGACTGTCCTTGCCAATGAAGCGGCCGCGGAATTCTTTGAAGATGCCGTCTACCGTCAAGAGAATCCGCCAGAACGCGTGCGCGTGTTCAGCGTCATACGAGGCGTGCGTAGTGTCCTGGTCGAAACGGATGGGATTGGGTGTTTCAACGGGGACGGGCCAGATTTTTGCGTTGATGCCAAGCAAGCGCAGCGACTCCAAAAATTCATAATAGAACTCAGCGACAGAACGGGGCTCAAGGCGCATGGCGTCCGTTTCGCCCCAACTCGTCTCGATTGAGAGCAGGTGGTCAAGAAAATCGAATCGCACTTCGAAGGCGCCGTTGCCATAGGGAATGGGAGAGGTCGTCAAGCCGCAAGCGGTGACATAAAATGGAACTTCCCACCAATGATTGATGCGCGGGCAGAATTCGAGTCGGACTTTGCCGACGACTTGCATCCACATGTGGAGCGTGGCGTAGGTGTCCTGCCAATCATCCAACGGCAACGCGGGCCATGGCTGTTCCAAAGTCGTCGCATTTTCGGTGATCATGACAACTCCTTCTTTCAAGCCTCCGCTCCGTGAGAGCGGTTGTCAATGGCGATTGGTTTCGCACTTGCCGCCCTGAGGGAAACCGCAGTAAATATTGCAAATGAGGCTGTTCAGACAATGCGCTGCTTCCAATGTGAAGGCCATTATCTTCTTAATATTATTGGTTCTCCCCTGCAACGCTTATTGCGGAGACCAATGGGTTACTGTAAACGAGGGCTTTCAAATGAAGATTCCTGCCAATTGGAAAAAGCAAAGCGTTCATGGGATTGACTCGGCTGTTGGAATGTATACATGCACCGCGTTTGATTTGGAATTTGATGGGGTACCGCGAATGATGTACCCGCCTGAAAAATCTGATTTCAAAATCCGGGAATTCAAAAGCAAGGAAGCATCACCCAAACTCCTTCGGCCCGATGAAGAAATTTGGCACGTTGATGGCAGCATTGCTCATTATTACGCAGAGAAGACTGACCCGAAAATTTACGGCAAAAGACCTTACCCTTATGTTGCATGCTTATTCGTCCCTTTTCCAGAAGGCGGATATTTAGAGGTGAATATTTATTACATGCAGAAGGGCGATTTGAGCGTCGCAAGAACAGTTCTTAAGAGCATCACATGGCCTCGTCCTCGCCCCGCAAAGCTCACGCTCGGTATCGGAGGTTTTATCGGCGCATCTTATCGTATTGAATTGATTGACGGCACGGATAAGGTTCGCTATGTGAGCAATCCAAACACCTTCACAGGAGGACCCGGCACGAAGGAAGAAAAATTGACCATCCCAAATGAACGATGGGCAAAGTTTCGAGAGCGCTTGGACACGGCAAATGTTTGGGATTGGAAAAAAGAATATGTTAACCACCAAATCGTCGACGGAACGAAATGGCATGTCACGATTGAATGGGACAGAAAAAAAGTAGATTCCGACGGTTCAAACGCTTATCCCGATCCAAAACAGTTTTCGGCTTTCGAAAAAGCGGTTGAGGAACTCCTAGGAGGAAAACCCTTCGAATAGAAGGAGTTCAAGAATGGCCAAAACGCTTCCTGCATTTTCTATTGTAGGCTGAAATCATTGACAGCGGCCCACAATTGGGCCACATTGTGGCCATGAGTGCCATAGCCAAAAGCCGTATCGATCCTGAACTCAAACGTCAAGCTGAAGCTGTTTTGGACGAGATCGGTTTGAAACCGCGGGCCGCATTGGAATTGTTTTACAAACAGATCATCAAGCGCCGCGCAATCCCGTTTCCTGTCCAGGCTGACGCATTAGAAGATGAAGTGTTGAGTCCTGCAGCTCGTCGTAACAAGCTGGCTGATGAGTTTTAGAACTGTCCCACAAACCGGCGAAGTTTGGTTCGTTGACCTGGGTTTCGTCGGCAAACCCCGATACGCGCTCGTTTTGGCGGCTCGGACCGATGCGCGATTGGCTTTGGCCAGCGTTGTTTTGCTCACCACGCGATTTGAAGGCACACCTTACGAGGTCACATTGCCGCGGGTTCCGTGGTTGCGGGAGCAAAGCTACATTAACGTTCAGAGCATTCAACCCGTGAAGTTCACGGAATTCGTGCGCAAGGCTCCAGGAAAATTTGATGCGCGCGTCATTGGCGAAGTCGAAGCCGCCCTGAAACGCTGGTTGAAATTCTGAAACCCGACAAAACCGGACGTAACGCGTCTCGCATGAGGAGCGACATCAGCGCTGGAGCTTTGAGGCTTCTCTTTCGCAATTCTTTCCACCACACCAAGCTCATACCTACAATCTCCTTTGCTTTCGAGCCCGTTTTGTCTTAGATATTCATTCCCGCCTTGCGGGATGTTATGAAACCTGAAGTCGAAATCTATGATACGACCCTGCGCGATGGCAGCCAGGGTGAAGGCATCAATTTCTCGGTCGCGGACAAGCTCCGCAT
>DASRBR010000501.1:0-4158 GCA_035653495.1 Verrucomicrobiia bacterium | reverse complement strand
TCCCCAGCCCTCTCCTCCGCTGCGCGGAAGAGAGGGAGTTTGACCATCAACAATCAACCATCAACCTGCGACCATTTTGGCACAGTAATTTCTTGCGACCTGGGGTGGTTGCCACGAAGGCTTTGCGACGAAAATTTTTGCATTTTTGGGCCGATGCGTCCGCAAATTCGGGGTTTGTTCCCCATTCAATGCATTTTATGAAATGTTAACGGTTATCCATGAACAAGACTTACGTGATTCATTGGAGATCAAAAAGCAATGGCCGCATCGGCACAGGAACCACTCATTTCGACCGCGAAGAGGCTGAACGCCTGGTCGAAGAATTGAACCATGATTATCCAGACATCGAACATCGGGCCGTGAACGTCGGCTCCGAAGGCGAGGCGAACCCCATCATTTCCTTCCCGATCTCAGTTCCCGAAGAAGCTGTCGCCGCCGAATAATTCGAGGGCGACAATTTCGCCGGGCAACCAAAACAACAACAGCGATTTTGGCGGTCATCCGCGCAACTGCCATTTTTAGCAGGAAGCAGGGAGGTTGATGGGGGTAAAAAGCAAGGCAGGCTTCGCCTGCCTTGCTTGCGTTGTTAATGTGACTTGCTCAAGTCCGCTTTTGGGCTCGTCACTTTATAGAACCGCTGCTTGTTGGTGGAAGTGTGCGAGTCGGTGAACGAATAGATGCTGTAGCCGCCGTTCGGGTTTTCCGTCGGGCTTCCCAGATAAATCCAGGAAGGAGCCAGCAGGTTCGTTGCGCCATAAACCGAGAAATGCCCTCCGGGAACGTTGGTGAAGGTGAAACATGCCGCGCCGGTGCTCGAGGAATAAGTCACGTTGCCCAGCAATGGCGAAGTCGGTTGTATGATTCACTCATCGCAAAGGCCGCCCTGAAAAAGTGACCTTTGGCCGAATGGTGCTTATATTGTCATGAGTCCTTGAAAAAGAGAATGTCATGGCAATCAAAACCAGAATGAAAAAAAGCGGACGCAAGCGCGTTTATGATCAGAACGACGAAGGCGTCCAGGGCAAACTCAACCAGGCGGGGCGCGAAATCTTCCGCGGCAAACCCCGTGAAATTACCCCCGGCCCGGATGGTTTGCGCGATCCCATATTGAGCGAACAAAGCAACACATTCGCCCGGCAAGTTGTTGAACGGCGGCATCGCCGGCGTTTGATCAGCCCTGCGGCTGGCCGCCTGAAAAAACGCGTTTACAGACACCATCGCAAGGCTGAGTTGGGACACAGTTGAAGTTGGATATTGGAACGCGAAGCCGCTTTCACTATAGTCGCCGCCGAAAGTTTGAATCGAAACCATGGCAGCGAATCGAATCGGGATCATTGGCGGCAGCGGACTTTATCACATCGAGGGGTTCACCGATCAAAGATGGGTGACGCTCAAGACACCTTTTGGCGTGCCATCAGACAATTATTTGACGGGCACGTTGAACGGGCGTGAAGTCGCTTTTCTGCCGCGTCACGGACGCGGCCATCGCATCCTGCCCAGCGAGCTGAACCATCGCGCGAACATCCACGGGATGAAACAGCTCGGCGTGCAATGGATCATCAGCGTAAGCGCGGTCGGTTCGTTGCAGGCGAAATACAAACCGTGCGATGTCGTGCTGGTGGACCAGTTCGTTGACCGCACGAAGCAATCCTCCGCGCATAGTTTTTTCGGACGCGGCATTGTCGCGCACATCGCGTTTGCGGACCCGGTTTGCGAGGAGTTGCGGCAGATTTTGCTCAAGAGCGCCCGTTCGTTGAAAGCGCGCGTTCATAACGGCGGTTCCTATGTGAACATGGAAGGGCCGGCATTCAGCACCCGCGCGGAATCCACCACAAACCACAAGCTCGGATACGATGTCGTGGGGATGACGAACCTTGGCGAAGCCAAATGCGCGCGCGAAGCGGAAATCGCCTATGCGACCATGGCGATGGTCACCGATTACGATTGCTGGAAAGTGGATGAAGAACACGTGACCGTGGAAATGATCGTCGCGAACCTGAATAAAAATGCGGCGTTGGCAAAGGCGGTCGTGACACGTGCGATTGCGCAGATCCCGCGTGAAGCCAACTGGCCGTGTCATCAGGCGCTGGCCAATGCCATCATGACCGACAAAAAATTCTGGCCGCCAAAAACAAAAAAGGAGTTGAAGCTGTTGTTGGCGAAACACGTCTGAGTGTTTAATGACCCATGACACGAAAAGCACTCGAAGGATGGATTTGATCTACGCTCGCCCTCACCCCGACCCTCTCCCCCGGGGAGAGGGTGAACCATTCTGCTCCGCTCGAAGCGCAACATCGTTGCAGGTTTTTCGGCGACCTGAATCGAAGCAAACTTACGCGGCGATTGAAACAACCGCTTCCAAATTATTCCGCAGCGGGAAGATGCTCTCCCTCTCCCTGGGGGAGAGGGTTGGGGTGAGGGCGAGCCTTTATAAATTCGACGCAATACAATTCCTGCTTATCGCGTTTCTGTTCTTTTTTGTCAGCATCGCAAAAGCGCAATCCAACACTCCTTTCACCTTCCGCGTGATGACCTACAACATCCAGCACGGCGCGGGCGCGGATGAAAAGATCGATTTGTTGCGCACTGCCGAAGCCATCAAGCACGAAAACCCGGACATTGTCGCGTTGGAGGAAGTGGACAAGGGCGTGGAACGCACCGCGCGGCGCGACTTGACCGCCGAACTCGCGGCGATGACCGGCATGACGGGCTATTTCAGCAACAATTTCAATTTTGAAGGCGGCATGTATGGCAACGCGGTGCTCACGAAATTCCCGATTCTCGTCGCGACCAACACGCATTACCAGATGATCCATCCCAACGAACAACGCGGCATCATCCAGCTCGTCCTTGACGTGAATGGGCAAAAACTTTTGTTCATGGTCACGCACTTGGATTATCGTTCGAAGGACAACCGGGAGCGCCTGCTCAACATTTCCGAAATCAAGCGCCTCATCCGGCAATATCCGGGGATGCCGATGATTCTTTGCGGCGATTTCAACGATTTTCCGAAATCAGCCGTGCACAAGGCGATGGAAGAAAAGTTTGATGACACCTGGGAACTGGTCGGGCATGGAGGCGGGCAAACGTATCCCAGTCCCAAGCCGACGGACCGCATCGATTACATCTGGATTTCCAAGGACAAATCCGTCGTGCCCATCAAGGCCTGGGTTCCCGACACGCAAGCTTCGGATCATAGGCCGTTGGTGGCGGAGTTTAAATTGCAGTAGCTCACCGCCAGGGTAATCGCGTGAGAAATTAGCCGTGTGAAAGTAGTCGGCGTGAAGCTGGCCGGCGAAACTAGCCGGGGAGAATCTAGTCGCATGAAACTAGATCGATTCAAGCGCATCCACAGCCGGTTACACTGACCGATAAGAACCGACAAAGAAACTCCGTCACACTGATAAAGGACCGCTTGACTAAAGCCAAAATTTTACTCACACTACCGCATCGCGCGACTTCGATGCGGTAGTGTGTTTTTTACAAATTGAGATTAATTTAAAGCCTAATGTGTGATGTAGCTACAGAATTTTGAAACCACTCAACTGGCGTTCAGACAAAAACCACTGTTAGCATTCACCCAATAACCATGGGCATCCATATTTCGAAAGTGCGTAGTCTTATTTGGTTTGATTCTGGGTATCGCACTATCTGGGATCCGGCAAGATCACTGCCGTAATAAAAAAGGACGCAGGTTGTGCGTCCTTTTTGCAAAAAAATTAGAGCCTCCTCACGGGCGTGTTGCTCAAAAACCTTTTGCCGCGAACTCGTAACGCAGACATTCCTGTCTGCGGGTTCTGGGGGACTTTCCAGTCCCCAGTTTGGCTGGAAAAATGGGATATTTAAACCTCGAAGCTGGAAAGCTTCGAGAACTCGCAGGCTGGAAAGCCTGCGCTACAGCTTTGAGCAACTCGCTCTCACGTTGGCTCCTACGAAAATGGATCACTTCATCAACAGCATCTGCCGGGCGCGCTTGATACTCTTGTTGAGCTGGCGCTGGTAATGGGCGGGCAGGCCGGTGTATTTGCGCGGCAGGATGCGGCCCTGGTCGGTCACAAACTGCTTGAGCAGGTTGGTGTTCTTGAAATCGAGCGCGTCCACGGTGAAGGCGATCTTGGGCTTCGGACGGGGCGTGCGCATCTCGGTCGTGCCGGAACG
>DASRBR010000500.1:0-3048 GCA_035653495.1 Verrucomicrobiia bacterium | reverse complement strand
CTTTGCCGGACATTTGAATCTTGTCGGCGTTGATGTAATGCAGGCCGGGGCCGACTATCGTGAAAGCAGTCTCTCCATGGGAGAGTCCCGGTATCATTTCTCGCAAATTCCACCATGTGCGCCATGTGTGTGAAGAACCGTTGATATAGGCATACTCCTCGCTGATGTCCCCATCTATCCAAGCCTCACCCTCGTAATTGGTATGGGTTATCGGCAACTCGTCCCACCAAAACGGATTCGCCCCATACATCGGGTGGATATGGGTGAACTTGAAATGCGACTCCCCGCTTTCCCACAACCAAAATTGCGCATGGCCTGTAAACGGAACAGCCCCTTCGTCGGGCGTGTTAATCGTGATCGTGTTGGTGTTGTAAAGGTCGTAGCCATCTCTGATTTTTATGTTGCTGTATTTGCTTCGATAGATGAAAAAGAATGGCAGAGTGTTTTCTGCTGAGATATTCCCAATGTAGCAATCATCCGATTCCCAATTCAGGACGCTCGCGAAATTTTCCAAGTGAACCGCGCCGATTGAGTTTGTATAATCGAAATAATCGTCCGCGTTCGTGTCCCAATTGGCCGAGTTGGTTCCGAGCGAGTAAATCCACGTCCCATGTCCAGACACCGTGACATTCAACGGTCCGGCGCGGTCGTCAATGAATCCGCGTCCAAAGATGTTTGTGTTTCCGCCCACACCATTCGTGCCAAGTTCGATGTAGGAAATGATGGCTCCCGGATACGTGTAAAGGTTCACCAAATTCTTGCCCAAATTATTTTGGTTGGTGTATGTGCCGGGGAATATGATCACCGTGTCGCCTGCTTGCGCCGCGTTGACAGCAGCTTTCGGAGTGGCGAACGGCTTGCTGGCGTCCCCTCTTAATCCCGTCGCATCGTTCCCGTTGGTGGATACGAACAACGACTGACCACCGGGAACTTGTTGAACGTAAACGGGCGAATACGGATAAGTGAAAAGCGTCCCCGCAGCAATCAGTGTCGCAATCTGATAGGTGTTCGTGTCGTCTTGGAGACTGAAAGTCAGCACGTCATTGCGCGGCCCGATCTGCATCGTGTAGTTGCCGGGGCCAAGAACGGTCGGCGGCAAAATGCCATTGGTTGCCGTAACCGTTTTCATCTGCGTATAGACAATGTTCGTCGTGTTATGAATGGCCGGCTGCGAGTTCTTAAACGTGACTGTGGTTGTCACGTTGGAAAGCGTCGGGTCCATCAGATAGCCGACAACGGTAGAAGCCTTTGAGGTAAGCGCCGCAAGCGCGAGCGCGAGAGAAAGAAATAGTTTTTTCATCAACCAAGCGGGAACGTCAGTCCCGCGATGGCCTTATCGAAGCTTCGCTTTCAGGATGCCGGTCGCATAGCTGGCACTTCCGACCATGTCCACGAGGCCGACAGCTTTCGCAGCTTTGCCGGTGAAAACTTGTCCCTGCATCGCTTCATCCGGCACGTTTGGCCGCGCCGATTTCACCATGGATTTGAAGTCATCAAAATGTTGCTGCGATTGAGCGGTAAGGAACTGCTGTTGCTCGTCATTCAACGCCATGCCGTAAAGACCAGCCGCCTTGTATTTCGCTTCCTTGTTTTTGAACACCTGCACTTTGATGCCCGCGTTCTCAATCATGCGCGAGCGGTCGATGTGGACGTTGTAAGCGCCGATGCTGCCGACCAGTGAAGCGCGATTCGCAACCACTTCGTTCGCCTGTGACGCGATAAGGAAGGCAAGGCTCGCGCCCATGCCGCCGATGTGGGCAACCACTGGCTTTTTTCCCCGCGCCGCCGCAACCTCGTCCGCGATCTCGAAGCCGCCTATCGTGAATCCTCCCGGCGAATCAATGTTCAACTGCATCCCTTTGATGTCTTTGTCGTTCGCAGCGGTGTGAATCATGTCCAACACGTTGCGAGAATCTTCGACATCGTAATACAGCATCTCCGCCGCATCGGGCCGGTAAGCTAACGCGCCTTCAATCGGAATCTGCGCGATGCCATCATTGACGGTCATTTGCGGTTTCAATTTTTCCCGCAACGCTTTGACCGCTGGATGCTCCGCCATCTGCGTGTCAAACAGCATGCTCACCATGAGCGAGGCGCGGCTTCCAAGCAGGAAAGCCGTATCATCCATAAACCTATTTAAGAGTGTGATGAGCATAACAAATTATTTTGTTCCGTCCGGCACAGGCGTTCCCTGTTGCGCCGGGGATTGTTGCTGGTTTTTCCCTTGCTGCGGTTCAATGCCATACGCGGCCAAAACCGTTTCAATCGGAATTTTATATTGCGCCGCCTTTCTTGCCGCCTTGTCGAAAATGTAATCCAGTTCCCGGTCAAACTGGTCTGTCTCATGCTGCCAGTCCTTTGCGCGGTTCCCATAACGCTCCTGTCGCGTCATCTGGCCGGATTGAACATCGGCGCGTTCGTTGGCGGCTTGATCGCCCAAATCAATCGTAAGCCTGGCCGGTCGCTGATGGGTTATCTTCGCGAACTGCGGATTCGGCGCGAGTTTCTTTTTGGCGATTCCATCCGCGATCACACGCGGCCAAATCCAGTGATTCAAGCTCTCGAATTGATCAGAGCGTCGGTTAAATTTCCGCTGTGCCTTTCCAAGCACGGCGCGAATGTTCGGCCCGGTCAACTTCGTATCGCTGAAAAACGCGGGCGGCAAACCAAGTCCCGCGATGAAGTAACCGGCAAGCTCCGTCAAAAATTCAATCGTTCCATGCCCGGGTCGTTTGTTGTCCAAAAGCTGCAACTTTTGACCGTTCAACACCGGGATGTCACCGCCAAGCAAATCGGCGATGTTGAACTTTGCTCGTTCATGTTTCACAACGGGCGCTTGTCCATTGCCGCTGTCTGGATTGTCGCCGTCTCCATCTCCGCCTCCCCACCCATGCCGCGACTGGTCTTGAACTGGCGGTTCATGCTCCTCGCGAAAACCTCCCCAATCATCCTCGACCAGCGGCCCGCCATCCAACCATGCCGCAAGAGCCGCGTGAATCTTGGCGGCTTTTTTCTCGAAACCTTTCAAGTCGGATTGATCGCGAATAT
>DASRBR010000499.1:0-9063 GCA_035653495.1 Verrucomicrobiia bacterium | reverse complement strand
TGGAACGGGGAGGCTGAAAACTGACGTTTTCAGCTCCAGCATCCAGCACGGAGCGTCCAAGTTGTAAGTGGTTGAAATTCCGCAAAATTTCATAAAGTTGCACAAAATCCCGCGCAAAACACCCCCCCTCCCCCCCCCGTGGGGTGTTCACGGTTTAAAAGCCTGGGCTTAGGTTTAATTATTTGCTGCCTGGCTTGCTGGCTGGAAGTTTCGCAAGGTCGGGCGGAAGGTTGTCGGCTGGAAATGCTTCGACGTGCAGCTTTAGCAAGCTAAAAACCGGAACCCCCAGATCAACGGCGCCATCTGACCGGTTAACGGCCATTGCCACGCCAAGAACCAGGCCTTGATGGGCTCGAACAATATCAATCGTTTCCTGTACCCGACCACCCTTGGTGACAACATCTTCAACGACCAAAATTTTTTCGCCAGGCGCAATCTTGAAACCGCGTCGCAGCACCAGTTTACCGTCTTCCTTCTCGACAAAAATGAACCTGCATTTCAGTTGACGGGCCACTTCCTGCCCGAGCACAAGGCCGCCCATGGCTGGCGAAACCACGGTCAAGGCATCCAGGTGACGAACTTTGGCCGCCAGCGCCGCGCCGAGTTTTTCGACGATCGGCATTTGCTGAAGCGCAAGCGCACATTGAAAATATTGGCGGCTGTGCAGCCCGCTGCGCAGAACGAAATGCCCTTCGAGCAAAGCGCCGGTGTCCCGGAAAATTTGCATGACTTCAGATTCGGTCATGGCCGGATTCTAAGTTCAATAGTCCCCGTTTAAAGTTTAAAGTTTTGGTTCAGTTGTTTAAACTTGTCCCATGCCGAAATGGCTGAAGATGATTGTGGCCGTTCTGCTGTTGCCGGTCTGTCTCGGCGCAGTGAAGGCGCTTTACCTGGCGTTTCGATATAGCGGTTCGGGCACGTCCACGACATGGGTTGCGCTCGGCGGGGGCGCAGCATGTTGGATCGTGATTTATCTGCTTCTGCCCAAGCCGATGTGGGTCTATGTGCTCGGCCATGAATTCACGCACGTGCTCTGGACGTGGCTCTTCGATGGGAAAGTGAAGAAGATGAAAGTCAGTTCCAAGGGCGGGCACGTCATCGTGACCAAAAATAATTTCCTGATCTCGCTCGCCCCCTATTTTTTCCCCCTTTATGCGGCTGTGGTGGTGACGGTATTCGTCCTGGGGCACCTGATTTGGAATTGGGCGGCTTATATGGTATGGTTCCACTTGCTGCTGGGAGCCGCGTATGCGTTTCACCTGACCTTGACATGGCACATCCTGAAAACCGAGCAATCGGACATCACGCAGCATGGTTATTTGTTTTCAGGCGTAGTTATTTTTTTGGGCAATGTGGCGGTTCTGTTGCTGGGAGTGCCGCTGGTGACCGGACGGGGAGGCGTGGTAAACTCGCTCGGTTCATGGCTCCAATGCACCGGAGAAGTGGTGCGGCGGATCGGCAACTGGTTGCATGGCTGATTGACCGCCCAGTCATGTCTCCAATCGCCTCAGTTTCCACCGTTGCAAAAACTTCACCAACAACATTGTAAGTCTTTAAGTGACTATGAAAAATCCCTTTCAGCTTGAATTGCCTCGCCGGTTGAGGCGAAATTGGCTTTTTGAGCAAGCGCTATGAATCTTGGCGATATTCTGGGGCAGAATAACATCCTGCCTGAATTGCAGGCAACGGACCGTTGGCAGGCCATCGACGAACTCATCAACAATCTCGTCACCACTGGCAGAATCCAGCCTGACCATCGGGAGGCCATCTCCTCCGTCGTGAAAAAACGCGAGACTTCGATGAGCACGGGAATCGGTTTTGGCATCGGGATTCCTCATGCCTCAACGGATTTGATTCACGAAGTGGTCGGCGCCTTTGGCCGCTCGAAAAAAGGCGTGGATTTCGAAGCGTTGGACAATCATCCGGTCAATCTCGTGATGTTGTTCCTCGTTCCGCAAGGACAGTTTCAAAAACACCTGCACACGCTGGCTAACATCGCCAAGCTGCTGCACAAAAAAGAATTTCGCCAGGCACTGGAGGAAGCTCCCGACGCGGCTGCCATGTTCAAAATCATCAAGGAATACGGCGGCAAGTAATCACCCAAAGACCCAAGTACCCAAATAATGACGAAGTTCCAACGCCCAAAATCGCATTTCGCTGCTAAATGATTTGGGATTGGGTTTTGGAGGTTCTTTGGGTATTTCGTCATTGGGTATTTGGGTACTTAACATAAGTCTCCCTAGAATTTAAATGATTCACTCGCTCATTGAATCTCGCTTGCGGGCTGCTGTCTCGACAGTTCTGCCCGGGGCGGACACGTCCACGGTTCTTGTCCGTCCATGCCCGGATCCCAAGTTCGGCGATTACCAATCCAACTCGCTCATGGCTCTCGCAAAAGAACGCAAAATGAATCCGCGCCAGCTTGCTGCGGACGTTCTGGGGAAATTGGATGTCTCCGAGTGGTGCGAAAAAGTGGAGATTGCAGGCGCCGGGTTTTTGAATTTCCGTCTCAAGCATTCCGCGCTGGTTGCTTCGCTCGAATCTGCTGTGCGTGGGGAACATCTTTTTTTTCAGAAAACGTCCCAGCCCCTCACGGTCGTGATTGATTTCAGTTCACCGAATGTGGCCAAGCCGATGCACGTCGGCCATATTCGCTCCACCATTTTGGGTGATTCTTTGGCGCGCACGCTGCGCCTGCTGGGTCATCACGTCATCACCGACAATCACATAGGCGATTGGGGCACGCAATTTGGCAAGTTGATCGTCGGCTGGAAAACATTGCTTGACCGCGCGGCTTTGCAGAAGGACCCAATCGGCGAAATGGAACGGCTTTACAAAACGATTAACACAGCGAGCGAAACTGATCCTGCCATGCAAGAACGCGCGCGCCAGGAACTGGTGAAACTACAAAGCGGCGACGCTGAGAATCTCGCCATCTGGCGCGAAATGATCACGCTTTCAGAAGTGCAATTTGAAACGATTTACCGGCGGCTGGGCGTGAAGTTCGACCACACCTACGGCGAAAGTTTCTATAATCCGATGCTCAAAGGGGTCGTGCAGGAACTGCGCGAGAAAGGCATCGCCCAGGAAAGCGAGGGAGCGATTTGCGTATTTTCGGATGGTTCATCGCCTCCCAAGCACGATCCATTTCTGAAGCAGGAAGATGGCGAATGGAAACCTAACCCGGCCCTCGTCCAAAAAAGCGACGGCGCGGCAAATTACGCGACGACAGATTTGGCCACGGTTAAGTTCCGCCTCGAAACCTGGCATCCGAATGAAATCGTCTATGTCACCGATGGCCGGCAGCAATTGCATTTCCAGCAGATTTTCGCCATTTTCCGTCGGTGGCATCCAGAAGCACACGTGAAGCTCGCGCATGTCTGGTTCGGTTCAATCCTTGGCGAGGATGGCAAGCCGTTTAAGACGCGCGCGGGCGAAACGGTGAAATTGGCCGACTTGCTGGATGAAGCTGAGGAACGCGCGTTCAAAGTCGTTTCAGAAAAAAATCCCGAATTGCCCGAATGGCAGCGGAAGGAAATCGCCCGAGTGGTCGGGATTGGCGCAGTGAAATACGCCGACTTGTTGCCGAACCGCCAAAGCGATTACGTGTTCAGCTGGGACAAAATGCTGGCGTTGAATGGCAACACCGCGCCGTATCTGCAATATGCTTACGCGCGGATCTGCAGCATTTTTCGCAAGGGCGGCGTTGAAATGCGCGACGCTGGAGCGAAGAAGATTTCGTTGAATGCGCCCGCCGAGCATGCGCTTGCCAAGCACCTGCTGAATTTTGGTCTGGTTCTGGAAGCGGTCATTGAGGAGTATCGGCCGAATTTTCTCTGCAACTATCTTTACGAACTCGCTGGACTCTTTGCGCGCTTTTACGAAAGCTGCCCAGTATTGAAAGCCGAGCCTGCCGAACGCGCCAGCCGTCTGGCCTTGTGCGACTTGACTGCAAAAGTGTTGCGGCAAGGTTTGGAAGTTTTGGGAATCGAAACGCTGGAACAGATGTGAAAACAAAATTCTTGTTTTCCCTTTTGCACAAGCGAAGACTTGCGGCTTGAAACTCGCAACATTCTGTTGGGTGGCTATTCTCTTTCTGCGGACTTTTTGCGCTTTCTGCGGACCCGATGCTCCGCCTCTTATGCATACTAATTTTTCTTTGAACTTTGAAACTCCTGTTGATTCCGCGCTGCAAAGTAGCCTTGAAGCCATTGATTCTTCGTTGCGCACCAAATATGACATGTCCACCAACGACACCGCCGTTGGTCTCCTGGACCTGGAACATTTCCGCTTCGCGATGATCCGTCCCGACCATGAGGAATACGCCGCGAGCGTGGCAAAAATCGGCATCCTGCTCGCCTATTTCCAGCTTCATCCTGAAGCCGCCACAAATCTCGACCCGCAAACACGCCATGAACTCGGCCTCATGATCAAAGCCTCGAGCAATGAAATGGCTTCTAAATTTTCGCATGAGCTTGGCCTGCGTCAGATCCAAAAAGTCATCGAGTCGTATCAACTTTACGACGCGAACCACGGCGGAGGATTATGGGTTGGCAAACATTATGGGAAGGACACCGAGCGCATTCCAGATCCAGTGGGCGGAAATTCGCACGCGGCCACCGTGCGCCAGTTGCTTCGGTTTTATCTGATGCTGGAGCAAGGCCAGCTTGTTTCGCCACAGGCTTGCAAAACAATGCTCGCTATTTTTGAATCGCCGGACATTCCTCACGACGACATCAAGTTCGTGAAGGCGTTGAAGGACCGCAAAGTCGAACTTTTGCGCAAATGGGGTTCTTGGGAGGATTGGTTGCACGATTCGGCGATCATTTCCGGCCCAGGACGGCATTACATCCTGGTTGCGCTAACGCATCACCCGAAGGGCGATGATTATCTGGAGTATCTTGCGATGGCTGTGGATGACTTGATGCAAGCCAAGCAATGATGTGGACTGATAAAATCTAATCGCCTGAAACCCCTTCAAAATATATCTCAGAAGGCTTGCCCTCCGAATAGACGGTTACGAACACTGCCTGCCATCTTTCAAGCTCCATCACATCAGTCAACTCGCCTTGTTTATCCTCGATTTCTGAACGGGTCGGTCGAGCGGTTCCATATACCCGGATTATTGCTTCTTTCGGCGCCGGCCATGCGACCGCAAACTCCGGCTCTTTGGCAGTCCTCGCTATATCCAAAATTGAATGAGTGCCGTCCTCCGCCGCTTCTTCCAATAACTCTTCAATGGAATCAAATTCTTTGCTCCCAAATTTCTCCTCATCAAGGTCGCGCATTCCTTCGAAAGCGAATTTTAATTCTGGCGGCAACGAATCAAAATCGGAGGACTTCAAGGCGCTGGATTGGCCATATTCCCCTTTTTCGAAAACTTCCTTTCGCAGAGCCTGCAAGGCATTTTCCACATCCTCCTGATAAGGCGTGAAATAATTCCAGCCGCTTGCTCCCATACCGTTCTCAGCTCAACCGCATCGGCATGACCACATAGAGGAATGGGCCGTTGATCTTGAAGACGCCTGGGCTCAGTTCATCAATCAACTCGAGGAAAACTTCGTCATTCGCCAGCGCGTTCAACGGATCAATCATGTACTTGGGATTGAATGCGATGGCCATTTCCTTGCCTTTGTAATTGATCGCCAAAGTCTCACGCGCTTCGCCCACTTCCGGTGAATTGGCCGTGATCGCCAGGTTGTTTTTGGAAAACGTCAGCTTCACCGAATTGGATTTCTCGCTGGTCATGATTTCAGCGCGGCGCAATGCGTGCAAAAACTCTTCCCGGCCCAATGCAACGCGTTCCTTCGCCTCAGCCGGGATGACCTGGCGATAATTCGGATAATTGCCTTCAATCAGCTTCGTGATAATCAATATCGAAAAGCCCTTTTCATCCTTGAGCGTGAATGAGGCCTGGTTTTCCGAGTAGCGCAATTCCACGTCGCCCTTGTCCTGCAGCAAACGGTTCAATTCATTCACCGCCTTGGCGGGAACGATGAATTCGCCCTGGCTTTTTTCAGAGACATCCATTTCCTCGTCAACCAACGCCAAACGCCGGCCATCGGTCGCCACCATGGTCATCTTGTGCTCCTTCAAGCTGATGAAAATGCCGTTCAACACGTAGCGCGACTCGTCGTTCGAGATGGCAAAGGAAGTTTTTTTCATCATGCCGCGAATTTTTTCCTGGGGCAGCGAAACTTTCTTGTCCTCCTTGAACTTGGGCAATGGAGGAAATTCATCCGCGCTCAAGCCATTGATCTTATAAAAGGACGAGCCTGCGCGAACGCTGCAGGTGTTCTTGTCGTCCACCTCGATCTCAATCTCGGGATTGCCCAGTTCGCGAACGATGCCAAAAAGCTTTTTTACCGGGACCGTTGTCGCGCCCGGTTTCTTGACGCTTGCCTCGACCGCGCAGGCAATGGTCACGTCCAGGTCCGTCGCGGTGAATTCCACGCGGTCGCCTTCGGCGCGGATCAGGACATTGGAAAGAATGGGCAGCGTCGTGCGCGTGCCGACCACATTTTGAACCGCCTGCAATCCGTTGATGAGTTGGTCTTTGGCGATCGTGAGATTCATTGGACCCTTAATAGTATTTTTTCTGTACTGAAAAATCTCTTATTATTAATGCCTGTGAATAAGGCAAACAATCGTCAGTGTCAAGGACACGACAATCACTTACGCCGACAAGCAGACGGCAAACAAAAAAAGAATGCCAGTCTAAAAAATCAACTTTTCTCATTTGTTCACACTCCTCACAATTCATTCACATCAAACCCCATGGCTATTGGAAACGTTGTGCCCGTTTTATGACGGCGGGCAACCTCCGTTCAACGAACCCTATCTCTTCCTCAGTAGTTTCTCGTCCCAACGAAAAGCGCACCAGCGAATTAGCCAGCTTTGGATTGACCCCCAAAGCCGTGATGACATGCGAGGGCTCCAGCGAGCCGGACGAGCAAGCCGAACCGCTCGATGCGCAAATCCCTTCCAAATCCAATCCTGCGAGCAACGCGATGCTGTCCGAGCCTTCAACCAGAAAAGATACGGTATTGGCGAGGCGCGTGGACGTTTGGTGTCCAGCCTTCAGGCTGTCTGCCGCTTCGGGCACCCTAAAGGGTGGACACCGAACGACTCGGGGGGAGACAAGTTGCACCCGGTCCATGCTCTCCACCAATTTGACCAAACGCTCAGATAACGGCGACAGTTTCTTCGAGTCAAACACCGGTTGTTTTACAAACCGCTCCAAAGCTTCCGCAAAACCAATTATGCCCGCCACATTCTCCGTGCCTGCGCGCCGTTCGTTCTCATGCGCGCCACCAAAAATGATTGGGTCGGGATGCAACGGTGATTTGATGAACAACGCCCCAGCGCCTTTGGGACCATGAAACTTGTGCGCGCAAATCGAAACCAGGTCGGCATTGAACTGATGGATGTTCTCAAACGGCTCCTTGCCAAACCATTGCACCGCATCCGTGTGGAACAACACGCCGCGTTCCCGGCAAATCGCACCCAGCTCCGCAACCGGCTGGATCGTCCCAATTTCATTATTTGCCGCCATCACAGAGACCAAAATCGTGTCCGGGCGAATCGCCTTTTTCAAATCGTCCGGCGAAACCATCCCTTCCCGCGAAACCGGCAGGTAAGTGACCTCAAAACCCTCCTTTTTGGCGAGGTATTCGACGGGATGCAGTACCGCATGATGCTCGACGACCGAAGTGATGATGTGCCGGCCTTTCGACTTCAGCAAACGGGCAGCCCCAAAAATGGCCATGTTGCTGCTTTCCGTTCCGCCGCTGGTGAAAACGATTTCACTCGGCTTGCTGCCTAGCACCTGCGCCACGCGCTCCCGCGCCTCGTCCAGCAACGACCGTGCGCGTCGCCCGACATGATGCACGCTGCTTGGATTGCCGAAGATGCCGTCCAAAAACGGCAGCATGGCATCGCGCACCGCAGGGTCCAGCGGCGTGGTCGCGTTGTAATCGAGGTAAATGGTGTTCACTTGAAAAGTTACATTGTTACATGGTTACAACGTTACACGGGCCCAAAAGGAGAAGTTTGTAACGATGTAACCATGTAACCTTTTTAACCATCCTCATCCAAACCTGTCCTCCGTCCATGGGTCCGCCGTGTTCGAATACCCGCGCACTTCCCAAAAGCCGCGGATGTCGCGGTCAAGGAAGGTGATTTCGCGGATGAATTTCGCCCCTTTCCACGCGTAGCGTTTCGGGATGATGACCCGCGCCGGTCCGCCGTGTTCCTTCATCAGAGACTTGCCGTTCCACGAATGCGCGATGAGCACGTCGTCGTCCATGCAAACGTCCAACGCATTGTTCGTCGAATATCCATCGTAACTTTTGAAAAACACATGCGTGGCCGATGCCTTCGGCCTGACGAGCTCGGTGATGGTGAAGAAGGCGACACCTTCGAATTCCATGTCGAACTGGCTCCAGGTCGTCACGCAATGGAAGTCGCTCACGTCCTTGAACTGCGGCAAGGCCATGAATTGAGTCCAATTGAGCGTGACCGGGTTTTCCACCTGCCCGCCGATCTTCAATTCCCATTGGGCGAGCGGAATTTCGGGCCGGATGCCAAGGTCGAGCACGGGAAAATTATGCACCTGCCGCTGGCCCGGCGGGAGCCGGTCATCGGAGCGCACCAGAGGCTTCGCCTGGCCGGCCATCTTGCGGGCCCAACGTTCTTTGGCGGCGATGTAGGCGTCTTTCATAAACAACGGATAACATGCCGGGTCAGGTAAAGAACGCAAGCGCAGGCGGTGCCTGGGTCGTCCAACTGACTGGCTCATAATTTTTTTAAAAATAGCGTGTTTTATCGTGGTTTAGCGTGGTGTAAGTGCAACCAGGTGAAACAAGGTGAAACGCCTGCGACCATTGGGAACAGATATGGAACAAAAATGATCCAAAACGGCAGGGAATGCCACAAAGCTCCAAGCGCCAACATCCAAGCTCCATGGAAGCACCAATTCCCAAGCGCCAAGACCGATGCGCACGTTGGCAAGGAGATCGTTTGGTGATTGGCATTTGAACGTTCTCTGGCGCTTGGATGTTG